>CAZLGI010000022.1:0-14900 GCA_964558995.1 uncultured Carnobacteriaceae bacterium
TTGCTGAATAAATTGTGCGTAAAGAAAAGTTTACACATAAATATGGACTTGACTTTCACTTCTCACTTAGTCTTAAAGTCGGAAGTGTTCGCCTCCAAAATCTCGCATCACTTCCCACTCAGTCCTAATGTCGGAAGTGTTCCCCTCCGAAATTCCAATTCACTTCCCACTTAGTCTTAAAGTCGGAAGTGTTCGCCTCTGAAATCTCGATTCACTTCCCAATCTCTCGCGAAAAAAGTTAGAATTCTATCACTCACCCAATCCTTTAAACCAAAAAAGACGAAAGCATCTCGCTTTTCGTCTTAATTGACTCTTAAATTAATACTCTTCTACCAAATCACGTCTCTGATAACCATAATAACCAATCAGCATCATAACAATACTAATGATTATGATAGTAATAAAAATAGTTAGGTTAAATTCATCGACGGGTAGCTGTGGGAGCCAGGTTTGGATGGATGTGTTAGCTAACCAAGTTGGGAAATTGAGTAAATCCTGCAAGTAAACGACTAGAAATGAATGGGCAAGATACAAATAAATATACTTACCAAACTTTGGCAGCAACCCAAGAGTTAGGCCTGTAAGTCCAATAAAGAAAAAGACGACGGGTGCTTGGCTGAATCCAGCTAAGATAAAATCATTCATACCAAAAGCTTCAGTAGTCGCCATAGTCATTGTCGCCGCTAATCCCAGACTTGATGCAGATAGGAAGATACCAATCATTCCAATAAGAATGGCCACAGCCACGGTTGTCCAATAAATATTAAAACGGCTGACTTTTGTTGCGAAAATTTGATTCAAATGCAGACTTTTTTCTTCATTAAAGAGTTTATTAATTAACGCAATCGGTAAAATGGCTACGAGACCAATTAGAACGACCATAATAATTGCGGTAAAGGACGCTTCAATAGAGGTGTTTTCTGCTTGAAACATCTGGCTAATTATTTCATTACTTTCAACGAAGGTTTGTAAGTCGCCGTAAATCGATCCGTAAGCTAAGCCCATAAGTGAAAATGCCACAAGCCAGCTGATAATCATTGCTCGGGTCAGACGTAAAAACACTCCTGGAATTGATAAAAGAGGTTTAGATGCTCGAGCTCGGCCGGTGCTCTGGTACAAATAACCTGAACCAATATCTCGTTTCTCTTCCAAAATGAACGCAAAAACTAAGAGCACAATGGAGAAAGATGCACTAAGAGCAAGTAAGTTCCAATTATTTTCGGTAAAAGGATAAGTTAGATAAATCCAACCCATTGGATTACTAAGAGTCCAGCTCGGGTTCATAATATCAGTCATACCGCGAACGAGGTAGAACATACCAATGATGCCAAGGGTTGAACCTGTAGCGCCACCTGAAGTCGGCATAATCTGTGCCATGACCAAACTAATCACAGCTCCAAGCAGACCAGCCATCCCAATCGAAATCGCAAAAAGAAAGGATCCTTCCATATTAATGCTATCGATTCCAAAACTTATCATCGTTAATGCAATAAATAGGGCTAACAAACTATTAATAATTAAAATTTCAAGCATCACCGCAAGAGAATTTGCTTGACGACCGACTCTGAAGGAACTAACCAGCTCCGTGATACCAGAATCCTCTGCTTCTCGCGTATGGCTTACGACATGAAGCCCGCTGATAATTGCTGAAAATAAGCCCGTGAATAATAACATCGTATGAGAATACATAGCGCCGAGCGTGTAATTTTCTGCCACATCAATTGGTGTAATTCCCACCATCGTCGTCATCACTGGATTATTCAACGTGTGGAACATGCCGACTAATCCTTGGCCTGCTGTAATTTCTTCAAAGGCCGGGACAAATGCACCTCCAAACAACCCCAAGAATAATATCCAAACGGCTATCTTTTTCCAATCTCTTTTCAAGTAAATCACGAGCAGTTGGCCAGAACGCGCAAATCGTTCATTCAAAATAAAGACCTCCCCTCCAAGGATTAATTTTCATAGTGGCGGATAAATAAATCTTCTAAGGTTGGGGGCGCGGATTTAATAGATGTAATCCCAATTTTAGTCGCCGCCTGCATAACGTCATTCAAATGTTGCTGGTCAACTGAAAACGTCACGATTTTATCTTGCTGGGAAAAATCATGGGTGCCTTCTAATAAAGCTAATTCAGTCAAATCATTTTCCGACTCTAATGAAATCGTCGACCGCGTCAAATGTCGCATGCTAGCTAAGGAGCCACTTTCCACAATTTTGCCTTGACGAATTATGACAATTTTGTCAGCCAGCCTTTCCACTTCGCTCAAAATATGTGATGACAGTAAAATCGCTTTGCCATCCTTTTTGAGTTTTTCGATTTCCTCTTGAAAAATAGACTCCATTAGAGGATCCAAACCCGAAGTTGGCTCGTCCAATAAATAAAGGTCAGATTCCACTGCCAAAGCTGAAATTAAACCAACTTTTTGACGATTTCCTTTTGAATAATTCTTGGTTTTTTTCTTCGGATCAAGTTCAAAACGCTCAATCAAATAATCACGCTTGACTTTATCCCCCTTACCGTGAAGCGCCATAAAAACGTCGATAATTTCGCCACCAGACATATTGGGCCAAAGTGCAATATCGCCAGGAACATATGACACCCGCTTATGAATCTCTTGCCGATCGGTCCAGACATCTTTTCCAAAAATCTTCGCCTCACCACCGCTACGTTGAATTAAACCAAGCAACACCCGAATCGTTGTCGATTTCCCAGCCCCATTCGGACCAATAAAGCCCGTCACTTCGCCAGCTTCGACAGTAAAAGACACATCGCTCAAAGCCTCAAATTTGCCAAAATGCTTTTGCAACTGATTAATCTCAATGATACTCATGCCCCAACCTCCTTGTACTATATTAAATCAATTTTAACACTGTTAAATATCAAAGTAAAAAAACTGCTATAATAGAGACAAAGATAATGAGAAAGGACGATTCAATGGCAGCGATAATTGGAGTGGATATCGGTACGACAAGTATAAAAGCAATTCTTTATGATGAAAAAAAACAGATAAAAGCTGAAGCAAGCGTAAGTTATCCAACTTACCGGCCAGAACCTAAGCAAGCTGAGCAAAATCCCGAAGAAATTTATCAAGCCTTTTTAATAGCGGTTAAAGAAGTGACGAGTCTGCTAAAAGAAAATGAGACTGTCTCGTATGTATCATTTTCAAGTGCCATGCACAGTTTAATTGCCGTGGATGAAGCCGGGGAATCACTAACGAATATGTTAATCTGGTCAGATAATCGTGCAGATCAACAAGTAGCAGCCTGGAAAGAGGAAGAACACCAGCTTGGCGTTTACCAAAAAACCGGTACGCCGCTTCATCCGATGAGTCCTTTTGCAAAATTATTATGGATGAAGGTAGAAACCGATTATTTATCGCAAGCAAATAAATTTATTGGGATTAAAGAATATATTTTTTACCGTCTAACAGGAGAATATGTTGTTGATTATTCAATCGCTTCAGCAACTGGTTTATTTAACATTCAAGAATTAGCTTGGGATAAAGATATTTTGGAGACACTTGAACTTAAAGAAACACAACTATCAAAGCCAGTTGATGTCCAAAGCACTTTCGACTTTCAATCACTAGAACTAGCAGTAGAACTGGGTTTAACTCGAAAAACAAAATTAGTCATTGGAGCGAGTGATGGTTGTCTGGCAAATTTAGGAGCTGGCATAACGGAGAAGGGTGACCTTTCACTCACGATCGGTACAAGTGGTGCGGTAAGAATGACAGTCGATGAGATTTACTTAGACAATGAAGGTCGAACCTTTTGCTATTACTTAATGCCGGGGAAATGGGTCATAGGCGGTGCAGTGAATAATGGGGGAAATGTATTGGATTGGCTTGACGATTTACTTTTTGAAAAGGTTGGTAAAATCTACCAATCTATACCAACAGCTTTCCAGAAGACAGAGCCTGGCGCAGAGGATTTATTTTTCCTTCCATATATAAATGGCGAGCGGGCACCACTTTGGCAAGGTAACCTGAGAGGAACCTTCCATGGACTAAGTGCGTTTCATACGAAAAACCACTTAATTCGAGCTGCTTTAGAAGGAATCATGTTCAATTTGAAGGAAGTTATGGAAATTGTAGCCGAGATAGGCGGCGAGATTTCAAAAATTCAAGCGTCAGGTGGCTTTCTACAATCGAAAGAGTGGAGTCAACTGGCAGCTGATATTTTAGGCGTTCCGATCTACAAAGCCGTATCAGGGGAAGATTCTGCATTAGGTGCTGTTTTGCTTGTCAATAACCCGAGAACAAAAACGGAAGAGAAAAAAATGATTACCCCAAATGCCACAAGACAAGCTTTCTATCAGAAACAATATCAAGCATACCTGTCACTTCGCAAAAAACTTATTTAAGATTAAAACGATCTAAAAGGAGACGATTTGTTTGAAACACGTAGAAGAAATTGCGCAACTAGTTAGAAATGCTAATCGAATTGTAGCTTTTACAGGGGCTGGTATAAGTACGGAATCTGGCATTCCGGATTTTCGTTCTGCAGGAGGCGTCATCGATCAACTGACGAACCGCCGTTTCACGGGGGAAGAAGCATTGAGCGTGCCTTTTTTCGAAAGTTATCCCGGCTTGTTTTATGAAAACTACCGAAAAACCTTAGACTTTCCAGATGCAAAACCAAATTTTGGCCATCAGTTTTTCCGACTATTAGAAGAGCAAGGCAAAGACGTGACGATTGTAACGCAGAATATTGACAACTTACACGAAGCAGCGGGTAATAAAAACGTTCTAACGCTTCACGGCAATGCGACGAGATGGCGAACGGCTAAGACGAAAGAGCCAGTTGCAAAAGATGCGGTTAAATGGAATGAAAAAGGTATTGCAGTTGACGATAAGGGCCAACTCTTACGACCAGATATTGTGATGTACGGTGATCAATTAGACCAAGATACGATGCTAGCAGCTGTAAAAGCCATTCAAGAAGCGGATCTGATGTTTGTGATAGGCACAAGTTTAAACGTGATGCCGGCGTCTTTCTTTGTCGATGAATTTCAAGGGACTCACGCCGTTTTAATTAATCAAACAAGTGTTGACCGAATGAATCGTTTTGACATTGTTGTAACAGAGAAAAGCGGCGCCTTTTTAGAAAATGTCTGGCAGCTTTTAACAGAAGAAAGCAACTAACTACTTATAAAGTCATGATGAGGAGGGCAATCATGCATGAATTAAAAATTAAACGAGTATACGAGGAAAAGTCAGACGATGATGGGCAACGAATTTTAATTGATCGCTTGTGGCCGCGTGGAGTGAAGAAGGAAGATGCCGAGATTGATAAGTGGATGAAGGACATCGCACCGACATCCGAACTAAGGAAATGGTTCCACCAGGACCTCGAACGCTTTCTTGAATTTAAGACACGTTACAAAAAAGAACTAGCAGAGCACGAGCCAGCGATAGCTGCAGTTGAGGAAGTCATCAGTGATTTAGAAACTGATGATGTGACATTAATTTACGCCGCAAAAAATGAACAACGTAATCATGCAATTGTTTTGAAAGCTTTCATTGATAAAAAAATGAAATAGCTAAAAAAGATACCTCAGGCAAGAATTGAAAATCACCTATGAAATAAAAGACATGGAGAGCATCGCCAGCAAACAATTATCAATAAAAAAATCCCATTCCATTACGTAAGCTTTGCTTACGTAACAGAATTGGATTTCTATTTTTTAGTCTTGAGGAGGTGTTATATTTCCTTGTCGTCTGTATTGAGAAGGTGTCATGTTTGACAGCTCTCTAAACGTTTTTGAGAAGTGTGAAGGTGACTGGAAACCAACAAGGTGCGCAATATCAGCAATTGCAATATTTGTATTGCGTAGCATTTTTTGTGCTTCGTCGATTCGAACATGAATCAAATAATCGATTGGGGACATCCCAACTTCTTGTTTGAAAATACGAATTAAGTAGAACTTATTAATATGAACTAATTCCACTAAATCGTCTAAGGTAATGTTCTTGTGATAGTTGATTTTCATGTAGTTTTTAACCACTTGAATTTCTTTATGGTTTTTCTTGTTCAATGAGTTACGAATTGAGAATTGCTCAGAACGTAGTAGTTGAATCAAAAGAATCTCGATAAAGCGTTTAGCAATTTCTTCATGACCAGGTTCCTTCTCGTCCATTGTCTTAATTAACAAGTCTAAGAAAAGAGCGCTGTCACTGTCAGCGTCAGAATAGCTGAAGTAAGTGAACTCAGTCTCTGAATCTCCAATATGAGAAAATTCGAGTCCATGAACGCCAACTTCGGTAATTTCAAACGGTTGATTTGAAGTCAAATCCCAGTAATAATCTATATTTGGATTAATAAGGATCACTTGGTCTTTCGCTACTTTTTTAGATGTATCCTTAAAAGTTAGCGTTGCTTCACCATTGTTGATAAAGATAATTTTGACATAGGGATATTTTTGGAAAGAAGCTGAGCGATCTGAAGTAATCGAGTTCTTTTCAACGGAAACAATTTTTAAAGAAAGATTTTTGATGTTGGACATCGTGTACATGAGGGCCCTCCTTATGGGTAATATTAAATCTATATTTTGTTACATAATATTGACCAGTTTCTTAGCATATGACCTATCTAGCTAGTCTAATGATATAGCAAAATAAATAAAAGTCTAGTAAATTGCTTTTAATTGAGCAAAATAGTTGAAAAAACTATCATGAAAAACACTAGAAGTTGATGAATTTTTTCAGAAGCAGGTAGCAAACTCAGAAATGAATCGAATTTAATTGTTAGTTTGCTGTTATCTAGTATAACATTACAAATTGTTGCCGTCACTATAGATTTAGTATTTATCATATTATGGTTACGGAAAATGACAGGTAAATGAAGGTTAGAGAGTAAAATACAGTTAGTCTACCAAATTTTTTTGAATGGCTGAATTTCGTATGTATTGTATTTCGTAGTATAATGAAGAAAATAAATAAGATTATTTGGAGGCGAATATAATGAATTTTTGGAATCGATTGAAACAAAGTGTGTCATCGACAGGTAAATCCTTTCAACGCTACCCTCTAACTGCTTGCTGGTTAATTGTAATTGCGATCATCAATGCCATAGAACTGGAAGATTCATTTGATAATTATGGAAGATTTTTATTCACGGCATTAACAGGGGCGATGTTGGGCGTCGTAGCACAACACGTTTATGAACGGTTTTTTACAAAAGAAAATCAACGATGGCTAGTATTTGGTGCTGCTCTGCTCCTCACGGGTTTGTATTTCTTGACACTACCGGTCGGGCGAACATTCGAACAAGTCCACACCATTCGAACAATGGTGCTCTTATTCGCATTGTTTATTACCTTAATCTGGTTACCAACATTCAAAAAAGAAAATCCCTTGTTCCATCAAAATTTCTTAGCGATTTTCAAAGGGGTTTTAACGAGTTTGCTTTTCTCAGGCGTGCTCTCGGTAGGAGCGTTAGCGATTTACTCAAGCATTGATAGCTTGCTCTTCTCGCTCGACTTTACGTCGCTGCTCCATGTTTTGAATTTAGTTTGGAGTTTATTTGCACCCTTGTATTTCTTAGGCTTAGTGCCATCGAATCAAACAGCATCTGACGATGACTTAGTAACTCATCCATTCTCGATGCCAAGGTTTCTAGAAGTTCTATTAACCTTTATTGTCATTCCAATTGTTGCGATCTATACGATTATCTTACTTTTATATTTAGTGTTGAATATTGGCGGCGAGTTTTGGACAGACAACTTACTCGAACCCATGCTCGTATCCTATGCGATTGCGGTCATTGTCGTCTACTTGCTCGTCTTAAATACGGAGCATCCATTTACAAGTTTATTTCGGAAAATATTTCCAAAAATCATGTTGCCAGTGGTTCTACTACAAACTGTTGCGAGTATTTTAAAAATCGAAGAATTGGGTATGACGCATGGTCGTTATTATGTCATTATGTTTGGGATTTTTGCAACCGTGACTGGCGTTATTTTCAGCTTTTTGCCACCGAAGAAAAATGGTTGGTTAGCTATCGTCTTATTAGTCTTGTCGCTAATTTCGGTTACTCCGCCAATTGATGCATTTTCAGTTGCGAGGAATCACCAAGAGGCTAGATTGACCGATACACTTAATGAGCAGGGAATGCTTGTAGATAATGAAGTCGTTGCAAAAAGTGACATCCCAACTGAGGCTCGATTAAAAATTACTAAGAGTGTGGATTACTTAGCACAAAACAATTTCATAGATGATGTGGCCTACTTGCCAAATGATCTTAATGTCTATTATCGTTTCGAAGAAATATTTGGTTTCCCAATGATCTATTCTTCGAATAATGTTCCAATGCCAATTAGTAACTATGTTCAACTAGAGGTAGCAGATTATGGCGTGATGGAGATTGAAGACGTTGAGTTTATGTTAACCGTTCGATACGATAGTAATGTTTCTAGAACAGAGGAACAGACGATAGGCGACTCACACGTTCTACTAATAGAAAAGTCTGAACCTATTGTGATAGTGCGTCTACAAGATACGGCAGGGAATGACATCATTACGGCAGATTTGAATGATATACATCAAGAAGTCTTTGAAAACTTTAACCCTAGCATTCAACCAACTGAGGAAGAAATGACCTTTGTTGTTGAAAATGATCAAGCGGTCTTAACGATAAAGGTTCTTCACCTAGAAGAATATGATGAGACTTACAGTGGTCAAATTCTTTTATTTATTGATATTAAATAAAGAATGTCCTAAATGGGTTTCTTATTGAATAATGGTCTAGTAAAATAGATTTATTGAATTGAAGGAGGAATAAAATTTTTATGATTGAAATATTGAAGGCCATTATTCTTGGTATTGTTGAGGGGATTACAGAATGGTTGCCGATTTCAAGTACCGGACACATGATTCTGGTAGATGAATTTATCCAATTACAGATGTCTGAAGACTTTAAGGAAATGTTTTTTGTTGTGATTCAGTTAGGGGCAATCTTAGCGGTTGTGGTCCTCTATTTCCACAAATTAAATCCTTTTTCTCCAAAGAAATCTTTAGAAGAGAAAAAAGATACCATGGCAATCTGGTATAAAGTGGTTATAGGGGTCATCCCGGCTGGCGTTTTAGGTTTACTCCTAGATGACTGGCTAAATGAGCATTTTTACAACTCATTAGTTATTGCAATGACACTAATTGTGTATGGGGTTCTATTTATTATTGTAGAAAATATGAATAAAGGAAAAGAAGGTGAAGTTCAGAACTTCTCACAATTGAGCTACCGGACAGCCTTTATTATTGGTGTTTTCCAATGTCTATCCCTGATTCCAGGTACATCCAGATCAGGTGCAACGATTTTAGGTGCCATTATTATGGGAACATCGCGTTTCATCGCAGCTGAATTTTCATTCTTCTTATCAATTCCGGTTATGTTTGGCGCAAGCGCCTTAAAATTAAGAAAATTTGGTTTCGAATTTACAAGTACGGAACTTACCATTCTAATCACTGGCATGGTTGTAGCGTTTGTTGTGTCGATTCTTGCCATTAAGTTCTTAGTTGGTTATATTCAGAAAAATGACTTCAAGGCATTTGGTTGGTATCGTATCGTTCTTGGAGCTCTAGTGCTTGTTTATTTTCAATGGATGGCATAAACCTGACACAAGCAAGAACTATGATACAATAGGCTTTAATGTAAGTTACCGAGAAGGAAACGAGGTTAGCTATGTTTGAACATGATGTTGTAATAATTCCAGCATACAATCCAGAAGAGATTCTCATTACTTATATAGAAGAATTAAAAAATGCAGGGCTTCGAAATATTATTATCGTTGATGATGGTAGTGTTGAAACAGCTCAGCCTATTTTTGAAAAAATCAAAAAATTAGGTATCACCCTTCTGGTTCATCCTGTTAATCAAGGAAAAGGACGGGCATTAAAAACTGCTTTTCGTTATCTTCAAGAAGAGCAACCGACTTTAACGACTATTGTAACAGCTGATGCGGATGGGCAACACGCGAGTGAAGATGTGTTGAACCTTCTGAGACGTATTAGAGAAGAACAATTAGCTGGTGTGATATTAGGCCAGCGTGATTTCGACGCTGATAATGTCCCACGTAAGAATGCGTTTGGAAATAAGTTAACCAGCCGAGTCTTTAAGTTTCTATTCGGTAAACTAATTGTAGATACCCAAACAGGACTGCGTGGTTTTAATTCAGCTGAGATACCTTGGTTATTGGGTCTAAAGGGCGAGCGTTTTGAATATGAGATGAATATGCTGATGTATGCTGTTCAAAAAGGAATTCCAATTCACCAAATTCCAATTCAAACCTTATATTTTGGAGAAAAACCAGCAACGCATTATAAACCATTTCGGGATTCAACTCGGATTGCCAAACAGCTCCTTGTTGGCTTAATATTGAGAGACCAACTCGTAGAAGGACCAAAAGTACCAATGAGTGGAGGTCTGTAATTACGATGGAACAAGATTTTGGTGTTTTTTATAAAATGATTCGTAGTATATTAAGGTTGTTTACTCCTAAGTTTATGATTACTGATCAACGAAGTGCAGAAGAACAAGAGGAAACTGCAATAGTATATGTATCCCATCACCAGAATTTATTTGGACCAATCAGTGTATTAATTTGGTTTCCAACTTTTTTAAGAACATGGATCTATAGTGTTTTTTTAGAAATAGAAACGTGCTATAAGCAATACGTAGATTATACGTTGACCCAGCGACTAGGATGGCCAAAGTGGTTCGCAAAAGTAATTGCCTGGCCACTAACACGATTTGTTGTGACGCTAACAAAATCTGCGCAGGGCATTCCAGTTTATCGTAAATCACGTGACGTCATTTTGACAATGAATCAAACTGTTGAAGCGTTAGAAAATAATCAAAGGATTTTATTATTTCCTGATGTTGATTACGAAGATGAGAGTTCAGAGGTTAAGGAAATCTATGAGGGCTTCTTATATATAGAAAAATATTACTTCCGACAAACTGGCAAACACGTTCAATTTGTCCCAGTATATTCTGATAAAAAAGCAAGAGAAATCCGTATCGGTTTACCAATTCAGTTCAGAGGCAACATGAGATTCAATAAAGAACGGAAGCAAATCGCTCTTGAAATTCAACAAGAGTTAAATAATTTAAGTCGAATTTTACCAATTAAAGTCAAAGCTGAGCTATAAAGCAAGGCTTTTTTTGGTTTAATTCTGATCTAATGATTACTTTTACCAACAGAGGCATACATCACAAGAGTCTTAGTACTTATTACACCTTTCAAAATTCATTCACTTTTTTAGCAGGTTTCTTAAAAAGTTGATCGTTAGCGATGTATATCGGCAAGTTATTCTAGAATAAGAATGTGTTGCGTTTTGTTATCATTTGTAACGTAAAAACTGAAAACTTGTTTGATGTAAGGGGTTTCAACAAAAGGGATAGCTCTAAAAATAACAAAAAATATTCCTACTTACAAAGTATAAGTAACATCACCCATATGCTATACTAGATAAAATCAAATGAAATGAGTGAGCATGATGCATCATTATTCAACAGAAAATATGGACAATGCACGTATGTATAAAATGATTACTGGTAGTTTAGTACCTCGAGCTATCGGATGGATTACAACTTTGAATGAAGAGAACGGTGTTGTGAACGCAGCACCTTTTAGTTTTACAAGTGTGGCTTCGAATAAAGTTCCATTGCTAACGATGGCCATTTTACGTAATGGAGATGAGATAAAAGATTCAGCGAAAAATTTAATCGACTATGGGCATGGCGTCGTCCATATCGTTAGTGACGATCTCGTTGATGAAATGAATGAGACGTCTGCAAACTTACCTATGGACGAAAGTGAAATAACTCGTGCAGGCTTAGAATTAATTCCAAGTAAAACGGTGAAGACACCAGGTATTAAAAATGCCAAAATTCGTATGGAAGTAAAAGTGTACGATTACTATCCAGTAAAAGACCGTGAAGGAAATACAGTAACGGACTTTTTCTTTTTAGAAGTAACGGATTTCCATTTTGATGAAAAAGTTTTTGATCCTGAGAGCGAATATGTGAATGTAGCTGAACTACAACCGATCGCCCGCTTAGCTGGACCAAATTACGCTGCTCTTGGTGAAACTTACCGTAAAGACCGTCCGAAGTAAGATTTATCAACCATAATGATTATTTACTGAATTAGGAAAGACAGGTATGGTAAAGCTAGACTTATAGTAAGGGGGCAGGAATAAGTGATAGCAATTTATGAAAAAGGTCAGACGAATGGCGATAAGTATTGTCCAGAATCATCTTTTTTAGAAATGTACAAGTTGTCTGGAAAAGAAAAACGACCCTTTGTTTTGGTTTTACCAGGCGGGGGTTACAATCATCTTGCAACTCATGAAGGTGTAGATGTGGCAGAGTGGTTAAACAGCCTCGGTATTGAGGCTGGTGTCTTATACTACCAATTGAAACCGGTTAATATTGATCTGCTACTGGAACAAATTAATGATTTTATCGATTCTAGCAAGCAAGCAGAGATGTATTCGCAAATAGGGATAATTGGCTTTTCAGCAGGTGGACATTTAGCCGCCTTAGCAAGTACGAAAAATCCAAGTAAGCCTGATTTTAGTATTTTGTCATATCCCGTCATATCGATGGTAGAACCTTATTTACATGCGGGGTCGAGAGCACAAATTCTTCCTACAGTAAATGAGGAAAAGGCAGCAACATATTCAGCCGACCAACTTGTGTCTGTCGCGACACCAAAAACCTTCCTGTGGCACACAGCGGAAGATGCTGCTGTACCAGTGGAAAATGTTTTGCTTTATGCGAAACAACTGAGCACCTACAAGGTTCCTTACGACCTTCATATTTTCCAAACAGGCCGTCACGGACTTGGGCTAGCTTCTGAAGAACCTTACACAAAAGAGTGGACAAAACTGTTAGCAAAATGGCTGAAGAAAAATGAGGTAATCAAATGAAACCAAGCATTCATATAATCGGAGACTCAACTGCAGCAAAAAAAGTACCAGAAACACGTCCAGAATCTGGTTGGGGCGAGCACTTGCATCTTTACTTACCAGATGACTTCAAGATTGAAAATGCGGCTGTAAATGGTCGTAGTACAAAATCATTTGTTGATTTAGGCCACTTTAAGTTTGTAGACGACGCTTTAAAAACAGGGGATTATCTGTTAATTCAATTTGGCCATAACGATCAAAAGTTCGATGATCCAGCACGCTTCACTGAACCTTTTAACAGTTATCAAGAAAACCTCAGAAATTATGTCGCTGCCGCTAGAGCTAAAGACGTGACGCCAATCATTCTCACATCCGTCACACGCAGAGCTTTCGATGAAGGGCAACTTGACCCAAAAGCTTTAGGCGATTACCCAAGAGCAGCTTTAGAAGTAGCAAAAGAACTAGATGTTCAGACGATTGATGTTTTTAGTCTAACTCAAAATTTAGTTCAATCGCTAGGCGACGAAAAATCAAAAGAACTCTACCTTCACCTTGCAGAAGGAGAGCACAGCAATTATCCGGATGGTGTCTTTGACGACACTCATTTTAATGAAACGGGTGCAAAAGTAGTTGCGGAATTAATCGCAAAAGAATTTCTCGCATTAACAAAATAAAAAATAAAAATTATAAGAGGAGTAATAAGAAAATGACAGTACCTTTACAATTAGGCATTCGTGCACACGACTTAGGACAACGACCAATCGATGATTTAATCAAGAAAATGGAAGAATATGAATTCACTCACTTACACTTTGCGATGAAGAAATCATTCCCAGAGAGCGTTAATACAATCCAAAAAATGACACCAGGTACTGCAAATTATTTCCATTCTCGTTTTGCAAAAGCTGGCATGAAGATTTCAATTCTAGGAAGTTACGTAAATATTGTAGCTACCGACCTTGATGTTCGTAAGCAAGCAATTGCCGATTTCAAACATCATATCCACTTAGCAAAAGATTTCGGAGCATCAATGGTTGCAACAGAAACTGGTTCAGTTGGAAAAGGCTACACCGAAGAGAACTTTACCGAAGAAGCATTCCAAAGAGCGGTTGAATCAGTAAAAGAAATGGTTGCTGAAGCAGAACGTTTTGGCGTGATTGTTGCAATTGAATCAGGAATCAATCACCCAGTGTACACAGCACCACTAGCAAGACGTCTTGTAGACGAAGTAAACTCACCTAACTTGAAGATTATTCTAGATTGCGCAAACTTAATGTCAGTTTCGAACTACAAAAACCAAGCAGAAGTGATTAAAGAAGCTTTTGAACTATTGGATGATCATCTAATTGCTCTACACATCAAAGACTTTATTGTTGAAGATGAAAAAATCAAAATCGTTCCAGTAGGTCACGGTTGGATGGAATACGAAGAAATTATGCGCTATGCCAAATACCAAAAACCACATATCTTCACATCACTAGAAGCAACACAAGAACCAGAGCTAATTGAAAGTGTTAAATTAATCAAAGGCATTTACGACAAAGTATAATAGAACCTAAAAAGCTCAAAGCAATTAAGTCTGCTTTGAGCTTTTTTGTATTGTTTTTGCGTGGGTAACCAAACGCCTTCAGTCCTCACTCTATTGCATAGAGCGTAGTACTTTAGTTAACTATGCTCTGTAGATCAGAACAACTCTATCGTTTCAAATGATTCATATTACGTCATTTAATGAAACATAGCGTTGTTCAATAATCATTAGCTTAAAACAAAACATCCCTTAAGCCAAACCAGTGAATCCCTGGAGGACTGGTTGGTTGCTTGTCGCATGAAGAGGATGGAAAGAGAATTACTGCTCGTCAGCGATAGCTGATACGGGCAGTTTGAATCTTCCAAGCCCGGAGACCAAGGCTCCGGGCGGTCCCATGGCAACAAAAAGCAACCAAGCAGCCCGGAAGGGGTGAACGTTATCAATCAATAAAAAAA
>CAZLGI010000023.1:0-359 GCA_964558995.1 uncultured Carnobacteriaceae bacterium
CGTACAAAATAAAGTTGTTGCATAGTAACCACCTTTTAATATTAGTTAAGCTAAGTATAACAAAGAAAAAGACCAGGCATGAAGCGGCCTGGTCTTAATTAATGTTATTACTCTTCATCTGCGAGAATCACTTGCTGTTGTGGAGGGGGATTCTGACTGGCTACTGCCGTGAGATTGCTGATTTCTTGTCGGGCACTTTCTAATTCTTCGTTCTTGCGACTTAATCGATCATGCAGGTCTTTTTCTCGTCTACGTCGTTCGTCGCGTGCGTTTCTGTCACGTGTGCTATATAGAAAGACAATGATTAACATGCCTAAGACCGCTGAGCTGAAAATAATCAGCCATAGTGGCAAATCGAT
>CAZLGI010000023.1:369-14775 GCA_964558995.1 uncultured Carnobacteriaceae bacterium
TAACGGCGACAATCTCCATATTTGTAAAGGCGAGACCTGCCAATAGCACTAACAGTAGAATAGCCAGAATCGTCATGATGAATACTCCTCTCAAAAACTTAAACAATTATCCTTCTGGAAATGTGGTCTCAGCATCGTCTGGATGCTATTTATCAAGCTCATCCATCGTTTCATCAGCAGTTTCATTTACTTTTTTAGCACTGTCTTTAACAAGTTTCTCAGCATTTTCTTTCGTGTCTTTCGCTGTTTCTTTCATATCTTTTCCTATGTCGGAAGCAGTATCTTTCACGTTATCAGTAATAATAGAGCCTTTTTCAACTAAGTCATTACCGTATGCCATTGTTTGCTCAGCCGCATCATCAGCCTTTCTTTTGATATCCCGTCTCAGGTCTTTACCAGACTTTGGTGCGAATAATAAACCAAGTCCACCACCGATTACTAACCCTTTTACAAAACTCTTGCATTTACCCATCATCTTGCTCCTTTCGAATACTAAACTTGTTCTAACTACCTTCAGTATAAAGCATTTTTTTAGAGATATAAAATAAAACCACCTTTGCCTTGTATAATCGATGTGGCTGGACTACAATAAATGGGATAGAAATTCCCAAACAAAGACATCTTAGATATGGAAGTTGGTGAAATTCCAACACGGTCCCGCCACTGTAAGAACATCCTCGTGATGTTTGAGTCAGATCATTATCTTCGAATGCTTATAAAGCCCGCTTTCTGTTTCGAGGTAAAACAGAAGTCGCGTTATGTCTATGTACAGGGTATATAGGCTTTTTTTGTACTCAAAAATCGTCTATAGCACTATCAAAGACAATAAAGGGAGAGAAAAGAATATGAAAAAATGGCTTTTATTAGTTGCAGCGAGTTTTACTTTAGTTGCTTGTGGGACAACACCTGCAGAAGATACGACTGATAGTAATGAGGTAAGTTCGAGTGTCGTCACACCAGAAACAGAAACGGCTGAAATTTCAGTGTCAGTTGATGGCGAGGAAATTGAAGGTGGATCTGTCACAGTTGAGTTGACGGAAGGCGAAGTACTACTAGATATTATGAAAGCAAACTTTGAAATCGAAGAGTCGAATAACTTTATTACAACGATTAACGGACATGCCCAAGACGAAGCAGCAGGGAAATGGTGGTTGTTTGACGTAAATGGGGAAATGGGTCCAGTTGGCGCTCATGAGATGGAATTAGAAGACGGAGACTTTGTAGAATTTTACCTCTCTGAGAGTTGATGGGAATGAAGACAGCAAATAGGACAGGCTACAGTGCAAGACGTATTGCGCTTCTAGCAATTTTAACGGCGCTCATTTACATTGGCCGGCTTGTGTTTCAATTTTTACCCAACGTCCAACCGATGACCACCATATTAATCATTTTGACGCTCCATATGGGGATTTCAAATGGATTAATTGTAGCGACCTTGTCCTTGATTCTAACGAATATGTTGATGGGAATGGGACCTTGGACGTTCGCACAACTGTTTACTTTTGCGGTGATTATTATTTTCACAGGCCTTGTTATGAAACCTATTTATCGGAAAAATACAAAATGGCTATTTGTGATTTTTTCATTTTTGGCGGGAATCATTTATGGGTTTGTTATTTCTCTTGTTGAGTACAAAGTGTACGGCATGACAAATTTCTGGGTGTATTATGCAGCTGGGATATCCTTTGATTTCGCTCATGCTGTAGGAAATGCAGGCTTTTATTTGATACTTGAACCAATTTTACGACCGATATTAAGGAAGTTTTTAGAGGAATAAGATTTAGCCCCATTCTTGATGAGTGGGGTTTTTGTTTTGCCTGGTTGTTAATCGTATGTGTTATTCATCAAAAAAACGTCATTTTTATTAAACAACCCTTTATAATCATTGGTACATTGCATTTTGTTATGGGAAATGGTATACTAGTTTAGTAGAAAAAGTGAATTTGCCTTGTTAGGTGAGGCTACTGTAAATGAGATACGCTGCTGCCCAGAAACGTCGAAAGACGCCAATGGGTCAACAGGAATTTCCGAATTAAGGAGATTTCTAACGCAGCTGGGATTCCCTATGCGATACAGAGCTAAAACTAAACGAAGGGGTGTAAAGTAACTATCTTTTTGATAGATACTATTTATTGGCACGCTCTTCGGGGAGCGTGTTTTTTTCTTTTAAATTTTTCGGGAGGTGGTTAGCATGGATATAAGTCCAGATCGAGATAGGCGAAGGAAACAAAACAAACAAGTGATGGAAGGGCGTCCTGTGACCCCTTTCGAAAGGGATGGTTTAAATGGAAAATAAGAAAAAGAATTATTACGAGGCAATTTTCAAGGCAGCTGAAGAAACAAATCGGAAAAAGTTCCGTAAATTATTTTTGAAGCTTCACGTGAAGGATCAAGAGGAACTCTTTCATTTGCTTTATCCAGAAAAGAAAAAGAAAATGGAAGAGTTCCTAGACCCAGCAGAGTTTGCTCAGCTGTTTGAGTGGATGGATGCGGAAGACCAGATGGAAGCTTATCATGCATTTAGTCCGCTTTATATCGCGAGTTTGTTCATGTATATGGAAGAAGATAACATCGCGGCCTTTTTATCCCATTGTGATGAGGAGCAAAGAGAAGGACTATTGCAATTTCTTGTCGCAGAAGAACGCAAGGAAATAATCGAGATCCTTTCGTATAAACCTGAAACAGCCGGATCAATTATGACAAAAGGGATGGTTGTTGTTAGACCAGAGCATACCGTTCAAGAAGCGATTGAGGTTATCCGGACGTTTGCGAAGGACGCAGAAATTGTTTATTACCTCTATGTGCTTGATGAAGCGGATCGTTTAGTAGGCGTTGTCTCGCTAAGAGATTTGATTCTTCACGATGAGACATTAACGGTTTCCGAAATTATGCTGACTCAAACTGTTTTTGTCAATATCGAAGATGACCAAGAAGAAGTCGCTCGCGTGATTCAAGATTATGATTTGCTTGCAGTACCAGTTTTAGATCAAGCTGAAAAAATGCTTGGAATTATTACCGTTGATGATATTATGGATATTTTAGTAGAAGAAGCAACCGAAGACTTTAATGAGTTTTCTGCGATTAGTAAAAGTTCAACAAAAGGTGAAAGTGCTTGGGATATTGCTCGCGTTCGGATGCCATGGATTGTCGTTTTAGTTTTCTTAGGTATGCTTAGTGCATCTCTCATAAGCTCGTTTGAAGACACGCTTAATCAAGTAGTCATTCTTGCGGCGTTTATTCCAATCATTATGGATTCAGCGGGAAATGTTGGTACCCAATCACTTGCAGTTGCCGTACGAAATCTTTCAACTGGGGAAGAAAGAAGTGTAAAACAATTTTGGCAAAACATTTGGAAAGAGTTCCTGGCTGGGGGAATGATTGGCATAGTTGCAGGGCTTGCACTAGGTTTAGTGGCGGGCTTGTTTTATGGCAATCTTGTCTTGGGTCTGGTTATTGGCTTCTCGCTTTTTGTAACACTTAGCTTTTCAACAGCAGTGGGCGCTGTTGTACCGGTGCTTATTAATAAAATGAACATTGATCCAGCTGTTGCATCAGGGCCATTCATAACGACTATTAATGATGCGTTTGGCTTGTTGATATACTTTACCATTGCGACGGAACTACTTCATTTATTGTAGAGTGTGAGTATAATTAAATTATTCTTTACTTATGTGATGGATGCTTCTTTTTAAGGAAGCTCACCTAATATTACACTTGTTTCTTTAAAAGAAATAAGTGTGTTTAGCTGGTTGCAAGCGCTTAATAGATTAACATGAAACCATATCCCAAGCTTTTAAATAAAAGGAGGGCTTTCTCATGAAGAGAAAATGGTTAGGTTTTTTAGCTTCTATCGTGTTACTTTCGGCATGTGCAGCGTTTTCCCCTAATGATACCGATACTGGCAATGAAGAGATAGATAGTGGCACTGAAGATCCTGCAGGGTCAGATGAAACAATCCGCAACAAAGCGTTGGCCTAACGTTAAAGGGCATAAGTGAGGACGCGCTTTGGTCAATAGCCGTAACCGCTGATCGCTGTTAACACAACAATCGAGCAGCGGCGTTCCCAGAAGCTCGGTCATTCATGGCCGAGTAGTTCCCTAGTAAATAATAAGTCGAAACGAGGATTTTATGGATGAAAATTAAGTCTAAAATGGAGCAGCGCAAGAAAATTATTTCCAGTATTGTATTATTTTTGCTAGCTGTTTCAGTTTTTTATGCGATTTACATGCTTTTTATGGCACCAGGAGGACCGGCCGCTAATGAGGGCCAGCGTGTAAAAAGTGACTATGTACTGATGCTTTTGCAATGTATATTCGGTGTAGTGGTGATGTTCGTACCTCGTAGAGTGGAAGATCGCTTTGAAGTCGATATCCCAAACATCATTGAAATTATTTATATTCTCTTTTTGTTTAGCGCTATTTTCTTAGGAGAAGTCTTGAATTTTTATTTCCGCTTCCCACACTTTGATAATGTCTTACATTTCTTCAGTGCGGGCATGTTGAGTGTATTAGGATTTATTCTAGTGGACTTTTTGACTGGAATTGAAAAGTTGAATTTACGGCTAAGTCCATTTTTTGTTTCTTTTTTTGCTTTTTGTTTTTCAATCACGGGAGGGGTTGTTTGGGAAATTTATGAATTTTTAGCAGATGGTATGTTGGGTACAAATATGCAGAAGTTCATCACGACTCACGGTGAAGTACTCGTAGGTAGAGACGCATTGAACGACACAATGATAGATTTTATTGTTAACACGATTGGCTCCTTGATGGTGGTAACGTTGGGTTACTTCTACTTGCGAAAGAAGCGGAAAGAAATGCTTGGGAAGAAAACGGAATCGGTTAAAGAATTGAATACTTAAAAAAGACGAAAGAAGGCTGTGATTTCAGCGCTCTTTCGTCTTTTCTCTTAAAACTTAATTTGTAAAGTTATCAAAATACCCTTGAATGTAAACAATTGGTGTTCCTTTGTCGCCACTACCGGAAGTTAGGTCAGAAAGGGAACCGATTAGGTCAGTTAACTGACGAGGTGTGGTTCCTTGCGATTCCATCGCTCCTACTAAATCTGTTTTTTTATTTTTTATGAAATCAGAAATAGAATTACGTAATTCGTCACCTTCTAAATCAGCAAAATTATTGTCAGCCAAATATTTTAGCTTAATTTCATTCGGGACACCATCCAAACCAGCTGTATAGGCAGGTGAAACAACTGGATCAGCAAGTTCCCAAATTTTCCCTACAGGATCCTTAAAGGCACCATCTCCATAAACCATAACTTCGACTGTTTTACCTGTTTTTTCTTTCAGCATGTCTTGGATACGGTCTACAACAGGCTGGCATTCACGAGGGAAAAGTTTAACTTCGTCTTCGGTTGCCTTGTTTGAACCTAGTAAACCATATAATTCGTTATAGCCACTACCGTTAATCGATTCAGCTAAAATGTTATCCAAGCTATAAATTTTCTCAGCGCCACTGTCTTTTAAAATCTTTTTAGTACGAAAACGTGTATGAATATCACAAGCCAAAACACTTTTCGTGTAATCTAAAATTGATTTTGCATTGTTTGAAAAAATAACTTCCATTTCAGTACCATATTCTGCAGCAATCGATTTGTAATGTTCAATGTAGTCAACACCAGTAAAGGCATGTTTACTATATCCAAAGTGTTCGCGGAATTCTGCTTCGGATAATACATCTGTCCATGGATTTACATTTTTTTCATCAAGTGAATTTAGATCAATCAAGTGATTACCGACTTCATCTGAAGGGTAGCTTAACATCAGAATAATCTTTTTTGCGCCCTTAGCAATGCCGCGCAAGTTCACAGAAAAACGATTTCGACTCAAAATTGGGAAAATAACACCAACTGTGTCATCACCAAATTTGTTTTTTATGTCGACAGCAATATCATCCACTGTCGCATAGTTTCCTTGTGCCCGAGCTACGATTGACTCAGTAATGGACACGATGTCTTGGTCGCGAACACGAATGCCTTCGATCTCAACAGCTTTCAATACAGTATCAACAACAATTTGCTCTATGTCGTCTCCACGGTGAATAATCGGGCTACGCAGACCTCTAACAACAGTTCCAACAACTCTCTCCAATAAAATCTCTCCTCGTTAATAGTTGGGTTAGTGTTTCGTTTACTATATTAATTTCTCCTATATAATATAGGTACAGAACAATTATATGCTTATTTAAGGCGTTTTACAACGATAGGAGCTGAAAAAATGGAATTTACAGTAAATAAAGAATGGGTTGTCCAACAATTGGAGAATGATTTGGTAAAAATTATAGATTGTCGTTTTGACAATAGCGATCCAGCAGGTGGAAGAAAGCAGTACGAAACAAGCCACATCCCTGATGCCGTGCATTTTGATTTGCAAAAGGATTTAGCTAGTCCAGCAACCGAACATGGCGGCAGAAATCCTTTACCAGATTCGAAAGAGTTTAAGGAAAAGCTTGAAGCAGCAGGAATTTCCAATGAAGATACACTTGTTGTTTATGATAGCGGGAGTAGTGAGAATGCTTCGCGTCTTTGGTGGATACTGAATTATTTAGGGCATAAGGAAACCTTCGTCCTGAATGGAGGCTACGAAAGCTGGTTGGAATCTGACTATCCAACGACAAGTGAAATTCCGAAAACAAGTCGCGGGACATTTAATGTTCAACTACAGGAAAACCTTTTAGCAACTTATGAAGACGTGCGAAAACTTGTTGATGAAGGACAGACAGAGGCGGTTTTAATCGACGTCCGTGCCAAAGAACGCTATTTGGGTGAAACCGAGCAAGCAGATGGTGAAGGTGGTCATATTCCAGGAGCGGTAAATTATCCTTGGCAAGATAACTTACTAGCCAATCATTTTAAGGATGACGAAAAGCTCCAAGACCATTACAAGGACTTAGATAAAGAAGATCCGATAATTGTTTATTGTGGTTCAGGTATTACAGCAACGCCCAGTTTCCTTGCACTAAAGTCAGCTGGTTTTGAAAACGTAAAATTATATGCAGGCAGCTTTAGCGATTGGATAACTTATCAAGACAGCCCTATCGATAAAGGAGAATAAAAACATACCCCTAGCGTCACGCAATCAAATATTGCGTCATGCTGGGGCTATTTATTGGAATTAATTCCATCAAAAATTCTTCGATTTTGATACAATCCTCTATATTTTCCTAACCGTCTCACGTTCAATCAGCGTCGTGCTCAATGTAATCCTTTTGGCGTGACTATCTTTTTCTTCAATGCGTTCTTTAAGTGTATTAATTCCAGTTTCACCCATTGCTTCTGTAAAAATCTTTACCGTTGTCAAAGCAGGCGAGACAAATTGTGAAACCGACAGATCGTTAATACTAATGATACTAACGTCTTCAGGAACGTTTATGTTTCGTTCTTTCATAGCGTTCAAAACGCCTAAAGCCATTCCATCATTGACGACGAAGAAACTAGTAGGCAAATCATCACCGAGTTTATCGAGCGCATCATTCATCATTTGATAACCGACAGCCACGTTTGATTCAGCGGTCTGTTTGAAAAAGAAATACTTATCATTGAACAATTCAAGGTGCGTCATGTAATCAACAAAGGTATAAATGGCAGGAGACTTGTATGCACGGTAGCCGTGTAAGTTGTCAGCATTCTCTGCACCGATAAAACCAATTTTCTTGTGGCCATTTTCTAGAAGATGCTGGATCGCAATTTCAGCAGCTTGCGAGAAGTCACCATTAATCGTGTCAAAGTGGTCTAATGGATAGTTGGTCCCGACGAACACGACATTTTTATGTGTATTGGCAATATAGGTCACATCATTCTGATCAAACTTACCGATTGCGAGCACACCATCAATATCATCCGGTATACCATTTTTACGCGTCGTCGTTTTAATTAAGTTATATCCCAGTTCATAAGCGCGCTTTTCGGCACCGATTCGAATAGACATATAATAAATATCATCGATTTCTTCCTTCGTGTCTAACCATTGAATAATAGCAATATTCTTTTGATTTTCTTTAATTTTCTGTTGTTTCTTTTTATGTTTTGTATAGTTTAGCTTCTCAGCCGTCTCAAAAATAATCTTCTTCGTTTCATCAGTGACGGAAAGTTTGGGATCGTAGTTAAGTACGCGAGAGACAGTAGTAATAGAAAAATTTGAAGCTTGAGCGATATCTTTAATTGTAGGCATGAATATCCTCCTTTCCTAATAGTCCTTACTTACATTCTAGTAAAAATATAGTAAAAAAACAAATAGTTTTACTAAAATAGTTGATTTTTCTTTCGTTTACCCTTAAAATGTAGTTAATGAAAGCGGATACCAAGAAAAAACCAGTGAATTAATAATAAAAGCTAGTAAAATAATACATTTTTTACTAAAAGGATGATTTGTTAATGATGACTCGTTTACTCAAGGAAAATCAATTCGAAACGAAAGAAAATTTTAAGCAAGCTTTTGAATTAATTATGGAACCACTTAAACCGTTTTATAAAGAAAATAAAAGAGGGCGGCTAAAGTTAGGCACGAGCGGGTCGGTCTATTCAGATGAGACTCAGCAGATTGAAGCTTTTCTGCGACCACTGTGGGGTTTAGGACCTTACCTAACATCTTATCAGTCGCCAAAGCTAGAATCACATTATTTAGCAGGCATTATCGCGGGCACTGATCCAGACTCACCTGATTACTGGGGAAAGACGCTAGACTATGATCAACGCTTGGTCGAAATGGCCTCACTTGCGAATACTCTACTATTATCAAAAGAAAAAACTTGGGATAAGCTAACGAAACTCCAACAAGAAAATCTAGCTAACTGGTTAGGACAAATTAATCATCACGTGATTCCTTTAAGTAATTGGTTATTTTTTAGAGTTTTAGTTAACCTAGCGCTGAAAAAATGTGGCATGGATTGGGATGAAGAACGTGTCAATGAAGATTTAGCTATTATCGACCGCTGCTACATTGGAAACGGCTGGTATTACGATGAAAAACCTAATGAAATTGATTATTATATCTCCTTCGCGATTCATTATTATAGTTTAATTTACTATAGATACATGAAAGACGAAGACCCAGAACGTTCAGCGATTATAAAAGAACGCGCCATTATATTCGCACAAACCTTTAAGTACTGGTTTGATGAAAAAGGAGAAGCCATTCCCTTTGGCCGTAGTTTATCCTACCGTTTTTCACAAACAGCATTTTGGACGGCCCTAGTATTTGCGGATATTGAAGCTTTACCTTGGGGTGAAGTGAAAGGCATCATTAGCCGTCATATGAAGAATTGGATGCAGAAAGATATTTTCACAACGGATGGCTTATTATCAATCGGTTACCATTATCAGAATCTAGTGATGGCAGAAGGTTATAACGCGCCGGGATCGCCTTATTGGAGTTTGAAATCTTTCTTAATGTTGGCAGTTCCTGATTCACATCCATACTGGCAAGCGGAAGCAGAGCCACTAACATACGCGAAAAAGCAGATCGCCATTCCCGAAGCTGGCATGTTAATTTCACAGAGTAACCAGCAAATCCAAGCTTTTGTAGCGGGCTTACTCGAAGAAAAGCAAGCTCATGTGGATGCCAAGTATAGTAAATTAGTTTATTCAACCCGTTTTGGGATTAGTGTTTCGAAGGGATCAATTTATTATAAACAAGGTGGCTTCGACAACTGCTTGGCACTTGCTGAAGCAGATGAACAACTTTATTACCGAAGCAAATTAGCAACGTCTCACGCAGAAGTGACAGACAACATGATTACAAACGATTGGCAACCTTGGAAAGATGTCCAAATTAAAACAAGAATCATTCCAATCGGTGAATGGCATGTCAGAATTCACGACATAAAAACGGATCGAAACTTGCATGTTATCGATGGGGGTTATTCAACTCCAATCGAAGACACAGAACATATTACCTTGAGTGAGATTGACGTTCGTTGTGAGAGTAGTATTGGAACGACGAGTATGACGGCCATTAAAGGCTTTGAAAACCCAATGATGCAGCAAACAGAACCAAATACGAATTTGTTTTTCCAGCGTAGTCACTACCCACGTTTGGAGAAAACGTTAGAAGTTGGCTCGCATCGTTTAATTAGTTTAGTTGGAGGAACGGAAGGAGTGAGTAAGCCACCAGATATCCAGCTTCAAGATGAGTTACTTGAAGTGTCTTATCAAGGCGTCGTCACTACTTATCATGTAGAGAAAGGAAGATGAGGTGAATACAGACCGATTAATCCGAGATGTTAAGGCAGAAACAGACCGTTTTTTAAAGTCAAAGACAATCGCGCCTATTCATTTAGCAGGATACCAAGCTTATCTTGACACCGGCAATCGCTCAACCTTTGAATTAGAATACTTTGCCAGAAGAAAGCAAGTTGCAACACTTGCCCTGGCACTTCAGTTCGAAGGAGATCACACAGCAATCGTTAAGTTGCTGGAAGAAGTGATTTGGGAAATTTGCAATGAATATTCATGGGCTTTACCAGCGCATCTGCCATTAACGGAAGAAGGGCAATACCGCGCAGATAGTCCGCAAACAATTGATTTATTCGCGGCTGAAACAGCGCAGACTTTAGCAGAGTTATTAGAAATTTACCCCAAGCATTTTTCTAGCATGTTGAAAGAACGCGTGCAAAACGAAATCGAAAACCGGGTTTGGCAACCTTTTGAAGCCAAAAGATGGGATTGGGAATTCAAAGAAAATAATTGGAGTGCCGTGATCGCAGGCAGCATCGGCATGTCGGCCTTGTCGTTAATGGAAAAAGGTTCCGACAGGCAAGTCAACATGATCAAACGACTCGAAATTTCTTTTGAACATTATTTGAAAAGTTTTAAGCAAGACGGGGTTTGTCTAGAAGGCGTCAGTTACTGGGTATATGGGTTTGGCTATTATCTCTATTTTGCCGAAAAATACCAGGACGTCTACGAAGATGCTCGTTATTTGAAACAACCCTTATTAAAGGAAATATCGGCTTTTCCATTCCGAGTTCAAATTGGTGAGCAACAGTTCGTACCCTTTTCCGATGCACAAGAATCGGGTGTGTTACCAAGTGGGCTATTAAGTTTTTGCCACGACTACTACAAGGTTCCAGTTCCATATTCTGATGAGGCGCCCTCATTAGACTTTGATCATTGTTATCGTTGGGCACATCTCTACAGGAATTTAACCTGGACCAAGCCAGTGGCGAAAGCAGAGATGACAACGAAGCATTATTTTCCAGACACAGAATGGTTAGTTGCCAATGAAGAAGACATAATCTTTGCTGCAAAAGGCGGACGAAATGATGACAGCCACAATCATAACGATGTGGGACACTTCATTTTAGGCGCTGGCGAGACATTGTTTCTAACAGACTTAGGAGCAGGTGAATACACCCGCGCCTACTTTATAGAAGAAACACGTTATGACTTTTTACAAAATCGTTCAAAAGGGCATTCCGTTCCTATCGTGAATGGCTTCGAACAAATCGCTGCAAGCGTGAGCGCTAAAGATGTCACGACCGCAGACACAGCAACTGGTTTCACATTTAATATGAGCTTGGAAGAAGTCTATGATGAACATGCAGATTTAGAAAGCTTTGAACGAAAATTCGTTTGGCATTCAGAAAACAAAACATTGTCCTTAGGTGATCGCTTTAGTTTCCAGACCGAAAAACAGCAATTAATACAAGAAAACTTTATTAGCACCATTCGTCCAGAACAAGCAGGACAAAAGGTTTACTGGAAAACAGCAAGTCATACATTAACACTAACAACAACAGATGACGTCACAATATCAATTATAGAAGAAGAAATAACGAAGCATGATGGCGAAGTTGCACAAGTTTATCGACTATTGGTGTCGCATGCAGCACACGCGAAGGTCATCGACTGTCGCTATGATTTCAAAATAATGTGAAGGTAAGGTGGCTTATGTGATGAAAGATGATTTTACATGGCTAGAAGAAGAACTGCAGTATGTATTGAAAAAGACGAAGGAAAACGAGACCGATTTTTATGATCAAGTTCCTTGGGCTGTTTCAAAAGATTTAGTTTTTGAAGCAACGCCGAATGATTACTGGACCTCAAGTTTCTGGTTAGGGATGTTATTCTTAGCGAAGGAAGCAACAGGAGATGGCTCGTTTGATGACATTATTAGTAACCAAATGGCGAGTTTTACAGAACGTTTGGAAAAAAAAGTTGGCTTAGACACGCATGATATCGGGTTTTTATATACCTTATCAGCGATGGCAGATTACAAAGTCAATGGAAATGAAGAGTCGGCTAAATTAGCGGTTCAAGCAGCGGATGAATTAATGACTCGCTATAACGAAAAGGCAGGTATTATACAAGCTTGGGGTAACTTAGCTGATGAGAATGAAAACGGTCGCATGATTATCGACTGTTTAATGAACTTACCATTATTGTACTTTGCATCTCAAATGACTGGTGATGACCGTTACCGAAAGGCAGCAACCAGACACGCGAAGCAAACACAGAAATATATTATTCGTGATAATTCAACGACTTACCACACTTATTTCTTCGACCGTCAAACAGGCGAAGCAGTAAAAGGTGAGACCGCGCAAGGTTATTCGGATGATTCTTGTTGGGCAAGAGGACAAGCATGGGGGATTTACGGTTTTTCACTAAGTTACCTTTACACAGGTGATAAATCCTTCTTGAAATCTGCAGAAGAAATCGCAGATTACTTTATTTCACAATTGCCGACAGATCATGTTGTCTATTGGGATTTAGTGTTTAATGATGGCAGCGATGAAGAGCGGGATAGTTCAGCAGCAGCAATTGCAGCATGTGGCTTGTTAGAACTAGCAAAACACTTGCCTCTATCTCATCCGAAACGCACCACATATGAAGAAACAGCAGTAAAAATAGTCAAGTCACTAAGTGGATCCTACACAACAAAAGGAATTCCACAGGCAAATGGACTGTTGCAACATGGTGTTTATGACAAAAACAGTAACAAAGGAGTGGATGAAAGCACTATTTGGGGTGATTATTTCTATTTTGAAAGTCTCATCCGTTTGACCAGCAGTTGGTATATGTATTGGTAAACAATAAATGAAAAAATGGAGGAATACAAAATGAATAGAATAACTAAGTTTTTATCCAGAGGATCGTTTGTCGCATTAAGTGCTTTACTATTAGCAGCATGTGGTGACGGTGGTGGAGGCGGAACAACAGATACAGGCGATGCCTCAACACCAGGTGGAGATTCAGGAGAAGAAATTACCTTAACATGGTCCTTATGGGATAGAGACGCAACTGTGTATTATCAACCACTAATAGATGCTTTCGAAGCTGAGAATGACAATATTAAAATTGAAATGTTAGACCTAGGTTCCACTGACTATATGACTGTATTAGGAACACAATTATCTGGTGGCGACACGTCAATCGACGTTGTAACAATTAAAGATATGCCTGGTTATGCAGCCCTAGTTGATAGAAATCAATTAGAACCACTAAATGATTTAGCAAGTGATATTGATTTAGACCAATATAGTGGAACGGTTGAGCAGATTACAGTAGACGATACATTCTACGGTCTACCATTCCGTAGTGACTTCTATGTCATTTACTACAACAAAGATATCTTCGATGCAGCTGGTATGGATTATCCACAAAACGGCATCACCTTTGATGAGTATGATACATTAAGTAGAGAAGTTTCTGAAAAAGCAACAGACGCATTAGGTACAAAGATTTATGGTGGACACTACCATACTTGGAGAAGTCAGGTTCAAATGTACGGTCTGTTAGATGGTGAAAACACATTAGTATCAACAGATTATTCATTCTTACAACCTCTTTATGACACAGTTCTTTCTCTACAAGCAGATGGTATTGTACAAGACTATGCAACATTGAAAACATCTAGCTTACACTACTCTGCAGCTTTCTACCAAAATAACGTTGCAAGTATGTTGATGGGCACATGGTTCATCCCAACATTAGCAACTGCAATTGAAAATGGCGACAGTGAAGAGTTCAATTGGGGAATGGTAACTATGCCATTAACTGATGGTGCAGAAGAAGGAACATCAACAGGTACAGTTACAACACTAGGTGTTAGCGCTGGTTCAAAGCAAAAAGAAGCTGCTTGGAAATTTGTTGAATTCGTGACAAGTGCAGAAGGTTCTCAAATCATTGCTGAAACAGGAACAATGCCAGCTATTCAAACAGCAGACGTAATTGAAACAATTGCTAACTCACCTGGTTTCCCAGAAGACGAAGCAAGTCGTGAAGCATTATCTGTTTCTAAAACTTACCTAGAGTTACCTCTAGATGAGGATGCAGCTCAAGTTGAAACAATCTTGAACGATGCACATGATAACATTATGACTGATAACGTTGACGTAGCAGAAGAATTAGAAAATGCGTCATCACAAGTTGAAGCATTGAAACAATAATCA
>CAZLGI010000024.1:0-14716 GCA_964558995.1 uncultured Carnobacteriaceae bacterium
TTGCTGGAAAAACAAACCTTACAAAAAAGGAAGTTACAGCTACTGTAGATGCATTATTTGAAGTAGTACAAGAAGCTTTACAAAACGGTGAAAAAGTTCAAGTAATCGGATTCGGTAACTTTGAAGTTCGCGACCGTGCTGCACGTAAAGGACGTAACCCACAAACAGGGGAAGAAATCCAAATCGCAGCAACAAAAGTACCTGCGTTCAAACCAGGTAAAGCATTGAAAGATGCTGTTAAACAATCATAATAACAACAAAAACCAGGGATAGTTTTCTATCTCTGGTTTTTTTGTTGTGGAAATAAATAAAGCTTTTTTATTAAATATGAACTTATCCTTTATTAAATATATGAATGATACTGATGTTTTATAAATAGAAATATTCTTCCTATTGTTTAATTAGCTCATTACATATTTCATAATTTTCTTATTAAAAAATACAAAGTAATACCTAGAGGAAGTTTCCAGCACAAAAAGAATAAATTTAAGATATTTTCCAAGTAAACCGACAAAATACACGCAATTTGTAGTTTCCAGTCGTCATTTGCATACAGAAAATCTGGATTGTGTTAAAATGAAAGTAGAATACTAGGCAGGTGGATGAATGTGAATACAGAAGCAGAGAAAATGTTTGAAGCAATACGAATGAATGAGTTAGAAGAAGCAGCTGAATTATTCGATAACTCTTTACGAAAATCCTTGATTGATTATGATGTTGAGGGGTTAGCTGAATTTGCAGCAGCGTTATATCAAGTTGGGTTTTTAGATAATGCCAGAGATGCTTACTTGTTATTGAAAGATATGGCGCCAGAATTAGACGAATGGAATCTGTTTTTAGCTGAAATTGCAATTGATCAAAATCGAGTTGAAGAAGGATTAGATCTTTTATTAGAATTTGATAAGGATAGTGATTTGTATCCGCATGCCTTGTTAAGCTTGGCAGATGCTTATCAAACGTTGGGACTTTATGAAGTTAGTGAGCAAAAAATTAAAGAAGCAATGATGTTACTTCCAGATGAACCCGTGCTACAGTTTGCCTTAGCAAAACTTCACCATACAACTGGTAAATACCAACAAGCAATTTCACTTTACGAGCAATTAATTGATAAAGATACACAAGACGCTTGGCGTGAGAATTTATATATTCTTTTAGCGGATTGTTATAATGCGATTGGAATGTTTGAAGAAGCAGTCGCAAACCTTGAGGAAGTCTTAGCAGATGACCATACGGCTGATAGTCTCTTTCAATTAGGTTTTGATTACTTACAATTAAATGAATATGAACGTGCAATCCAAGTTCTACAAGATTTAATTAGTAAGGATCCTGATTATATGAGTGCTTATTTACATTTATCAGATGCACTAGATAAAGATTTAAGAACGGAAGAAGCTTTGGAAATTATAAAAGAAGGAATCGCATTAGATCCTTATCAAGCTAATTTATTTTTAGCGGAAGCAAAGCTTTACTTGAAGAACCATCAATTGGAAAAGGCTGAAAATTCAATTGGTGAAGCACTTGCTTTGGACCCTGAATTAGCCGAGGCAATGATTTTAAGAATTGATTTATTAATGGAGCAAGAGCGTTATGAAGATGTGATTGCGATATTGGATAATGATGAAAAAGAATTTGTGCCTCAGCCTAGGTTTGAATGGATGTTGGCAAAAGCGTATAATGAAGAAGAAGATTTTGATAAAGCGAGTGCGCATTTTGATAAAGCGTATTTTGAATTATTCGATAATCTGACCTTCTTAGAAGAATACAGTCAGTTTCTCTTAGAAGAAGGGAACATGTTGAAATTATCTGAAGTTGTTGAACAAGCACTTGATATTCAACCTGAGAACCAGCACTTTATCGAGTTAAAAGAAGATCGATTACGATTTGATTAATCACACTGAAGGGGGTGGGAAACATGTATCGGCCATCACTGGAAGAAAAAAAGAAGTTTATTACTTGGTTTATCCAACATCACCAGTTAAAAAGACGTGAGTCACTATGGATACTTAACTATCTACTAAATCATGAGTTGCTGTTAAAGAATGTCCATTTTGTGGAAAATATTTCGGCAACAAACCGCGGTATGGGATTGGCAGCAGTTGAAAGCCCGAATGATCCCTTCATATACTATAAAGACGGACAAGTATTCGATGATCCTGAACAAGCCTTCCATGATTTACGACTAAACTGGCGAGAAGAGTTTTATTTAGAGTTGTTTTTTCAAGACTCCTACCTAACTCTTTCAAGATTTGGCGTACTTGAGGATAATCCATTTGAGTCAGAAGAGACGCGCTTTGATGCTAGCGTTGAGCGTGAACTAGCAATCGCATTAGAACGACTAGGTTGGCAAGAACGCAAACGGTACTTGATGAAGCTCATTGATTCTGCCTTACTTGACAAGGATGAAGACTTGTTTAAGAAATATACAGAAGAATTAAAATCAATTGAAGAAAAAAATATGACTTAAATTACCCTGCTAGTAAAAGAAGGTAATGGATAGGATTGAACATGATTAATGTAAACCAAATCCCAGAATTTAATAAAGCAATTCCAATTATTGACGAAATTGAAAAAGCTGGCTATGAGGCTTATTTCGTTGGTGGCGGTGTACGCGATACGTTACTTCATCTACCTATTTCAGATGTTGATATCGCGAGTAGCGCTACACCAGATGAGATTCAACGTATTTTTCCGGTTACCTTTGACGTTGGAATTCAACATGGAACAGTTATGGTACTTCATCATAAAAAGACCTATGAAATAACGACTTTCCGGACAGAATCCAAGTATGAAAAATTCCGTCGACCTGAAAAAGTTGATTACGTCAGAAGTTTGGAAGAAGACTTAAAACGCCGTGACTTTACGATTAACGCCATTGCTTTAAGTCGTCATGGGGACTTAATAGATCCTTTTGACGGACAAAAAGATATTTCAGCGCGCATAATAAGAGCAGTAGGAAATCCAATTGAACGTTTTAGAGAAGATGCTTTGCGGATGATGCGTGCAGCTCGCTTTATGAGTCAATTAGGGTTTGATATTGAAGAAAAGACACAAGATGCGGTTTTAGATTACCATCCTTTGTTGTCGAAGATAGCCATTGAGCGTGTTCGTGAAGAATGGACGAAGCTGCTAATAGGAAGAAATCGAAAAGGTGGGATTAAGTTCTTTGTCGACACTCGCTTATTCCACATGTGTCCTGGATTTCAAAATATGGACAAGGAATTGATTGACTTGGCAATCTTCCCACTTCAAATTTCTACTCCGTTAACAGCGTGGACATTGTTGGTTCACTTCTTGAAGCTACCAGACAATAAAATTGATGGCTTTTTACGTTCATGGAAATTGTCTAATAAACAAGTTACTGATGTAAAAACAGCTCATCACGCCTTGCATGCCCGGATGGAAAAGTTTTGGGATTACCCGCTATTATTTGAAACAGGGATTAAAATAGCCCTTGAAGTCGAAGAGATGATCACTGGTTTCGGTTTAACAAATGATATTAATCGTCTGTTAGCGATGGATAAAACCATTCCAATTCATTCGACGCATGACATTAAAATTAATGGTAAAGAAATTATGAATTTACTAGGCTTTAATCGTGGGGGTCCTTACCTCGGTACGATTTTGACAGATGTTAAAAACCGTATTTTAGCTGAAACTTTGCCAAATAATAATGAAGTCGTTAAAGACTTTATTATTAAAAGGAGATTTATTTACTTGGATGAGATACATAAAAATAATTACCGCGTTGAAATGAAACATACGGCAAGTGAAGTCGGCTCAGGTGATTTAGAAGTCTTGTCATCACCATCCCTGATTGCATTTATGGAGAACAATTGTAAAGAAATGATGAAAGGTATTTTAACTGATTCGCAAACGTCAGTAGGGACCTTTGTTAGTATGAAACACAGTCGACCGTCGTTAGTCGGTTCAGTTATTACAATTGAATCTCGAATTAAAGAATTAAAGGGCCGGCAAATGACGTTTTCTATCGTAGCAAAACAAGATGAACAGATTATTGCGATGGGTGAACACATCAGAGCGGTTGTCGAATCAGAAGACTTTATGAATAACATAACAACTTAGAAAGAGACTGTCACATGCTGATAAAGCTTATGTGACAGTCTTTTTTTTATTTATACAATTAGACTGTTCTTTTTTGTTATAGTATGATAAAATATTCACATAATGAATTAGGAGTGAAGAAATGAAAAAAGTAATGTCGAGTTTGAAGTTCATTTTCCGAAATGGTGATACATGGACCATTAGTCGTAAACATATTGGTGATTTATGGATTAAACAAGTAACGACAAGTTATGGAAGAATTGGAAACAGTGAATTCCAAGAAATTCATCCATGTGAGTCGCTTAGAATAGAGCTTTTCCCTGAGGCAGATCATGTTAAGTCAAATGATATTAACTTAGGTGGTATTGAAACAGGAATGTTTGACCGTGTTGGAAAGTATGAAGATATCGAAATGATGGATATTTTATACTTAGACGAAGATCATCCGAAGTCAGACGTTGTTGTACAAAGTGACCGTATTTACTTCCCCTATGAACCACGTGATACAGATGGAAATGACAACGTCTTCCAATCGTCAAGAAGAGACGACGAGCGTTTGTATATCGTTATTGATCCTAACAAGAATGTAAATGAAATTTATCCGAAGAAATAAATCGATGTGTCAAAAATTAAATCCACCTACACCAGAAAAGAGCCCATTCTCTTTTCTGGTTTTTTGACCTAAAAAGTTGTTTTACAAACTAAATCATTCAAATAAAAAACGCTTGTCTAATACTTTGTTACTTTCCTTGATGATATTCGATTAATTATGCGATATTTAGCATTCTTTCACTAGAAAGAGTGTAATTTTCCGTTCATTTTTAGTAAACTAGATAAAGTAGCATAAATGAAACGTTGAATCGGGGAATTTAATTAATATGAATAACCTTAATACTATATATGCCGTCGTTGATTTGGAAACTACCGGATCAAGTTTTCGTAAAGGCAACCGCATTATTCAAATAGGAATCACCATGATTCAGAATGACACGATTTACGAAGAATATGATTTTGTCGTGAATCCTGGTATGCATATTCCACCTCTGATTGAAAAACTAACAGGCATTACAAATCAAGCAGTTAAAGACGCGCCATATTTTGAAGACATTGCAAGCTATGTTTTTAATTTATTGGAGGGCTGTGTATTCGTAGCGCATAATATTGGCTTTGATTATCATTTCTTGAACGAATCCTTTCGAGCAGCTGGCTTGAGTGAGATGTCAATCAAAGGAATTGATACGGTCGAACTAAGCAAAATCTTATTTCCAACTTTGAAAAGTTACCGACTTAGTGATTTATCAGTTTTATTCGGCTTCGAGCATCAAAATGTCCACGATGCAGCGGGAGATGCAAACGCAACGGCCGAATTATTTCTGCACTTAAAAGAACGAGCCACTCAATTACCATTAGTTACTTTAGAAAAAATTCTAACTTTAGCTTCACATTCACAAAGAGATAACCATGAATTTTTAGAAATGTGTTTATACGTTGCTCTAGCAGAAAAAACCGTTCTAAGTAATGAGATTACGATTTCAAATGGCATCGCTCTGCGTAATAAAGAAGTCCAAAATGAACAAACTGCTTATCGTATCAAAGAGAGGCTAAAATTAGATACATTTTTACAAGCAGACTTCTTATCTAAACTCGGCTATAAAAAGCGAGACTTACAACAAAGAATCATGCAAGACAGCACTAAATTTTTTGACGAAGAAAACAAGCAGTCATTTGCGATTGAAGCACCAGCAGGAGCAGGTAAGACATTTGGTTACCTTATTCCTGCAATTTTATCCGCTACTCCAGATGAAAAAGTCGTCATTAGTACATCGACTTTACTCCTACAGGAACAACTGGAAGAAGAAATCAAACGCATCAAGACAGTTTTTCCGATTCCTTTCGTGTACGCATCCTTAGCTAGTAAATCACATTTGCTGCACTTAGAACGGTTTGTCGAACTTGATTATGACACCTTATCTAGTACGGAGTCGTTAATAATTATGAGTTTATATGTTTGGTTGACCGAAACAGAATCAGGCGATTTATCAGAACTAAGTCCCAGTCATCGAACAGGAACTTTATTGGAACGCTTGTCCTATCAGCCAGGTGATACTAGTATTTCAGCCAAGTGGGCGGAACATGATTTCTTTCAGTTCCATCAACAAAAGGCTAAGCAAGCGAGTATCTTAGTGACTAACCATGCTTATTTAGCTCATCACTTCGAAGATATCTATCAACTTTCAAATGAAAAGAAACCGCGTCTCATTGTTGACGAAGCACATCGTTTCCCTAGTGTTTTACAAGAGATAGAAAAGAAGACTTTTTCGCTTTCTAACGTTATCAAACGTGTGCGAAAATTCAGTTTTGATGTGAGAGATTATCGAGAACATTTGGAAAATAAAGCAACGCAACCTTTTCCACACTATGAATTAATCAATTTTGAGTTTGCGCTTGATCAATTACATACAACTTTATCAGAGTTGGAAGTTCGTTTTATAGAAGAGCTAAATGAAGCAGGAAGCGAATTACATTCTAAAAAGATTGAGAAGAAGGAACATTCGTTAGATACGGAACGGATTCAAGGTCCAGGCTATCAAAGGTCATTTTATAAAATTGAACGACACATTGAAGAAGTTCTTGTAACGGGGCAACGCTATTGGGATATCTCAAAAACAAAGGAGAATGCTTTGTTCCATGACCGTACCCAAGCCATTCAAAATGAGCTTTATCGTCTAAAAGAAACAATTACTGAGATTAAACAAGTCATTCCTTATAGTTATTACTATTTGAAATACGAAACACAGGCCAATGTTTTCATTTGCGAAATTATTAAAGGAAAATGGTTTATTGGAGATTTATTCCAAGAAGCAATCTTGAAACATTTTGATCGTGTCTTGTACATGAGTGCAACGCTATTTTTGGACGGAGAAATTACTTACTTCCAAGAAAAAATCGGTGCGACTGATATTAAAGCTATCTCGTACCCAGAAGAAGTAGCTAATTTGAAGCAGCAACTACAGATTTTGGTGCCTTCAGATATTAATCCGATAAATGAAATGGAAAATAATGACTGGATTGAAAGCATCCAGTTATTTATAAAAAAAATCGCAGAAGAAAACCCACATAAAGTAATGGTTTTATTCAATTCAAAACAAACCTTAGAAAAAACTTATCGTAAAATAAGAAATGAATTGACGTATAATGAGGCTGACGTCGAGATTTTAGCTCAAGGATTTTCAGGCAGTAGACGACGCATGCATCGTCGCTTTAAGGAAGCTGACAGTGCCATTTTACTAGGTGGAGGAATGTATTGGGAAGGTGTCGACTTTGCTGATCAACCCGTTGAGATTTTAGTTATGACACGACTTCCATTCGCATCACCCGGAACACCAGAGGGGAAAGCCATTGAACACTATTATGACTCAATCGGAAAAAACGCCTTTAAGGAAGAATACTTACCTCAAATGTTAATTCGTTTGAAGCAAGGAATTGGTCGGATTGCTCGAAACGAAAGTGAAGCAGGGGTCTTAATTTGCTTAGACACTCGTATCTTAAATAGCAGCTACGCAAAAGTGATTAAACAAGCTTTACCAGTTGACGTCATCATCAATAAGCAACCGATGGATAAGATATTTGAAATCCTTAATGATAACAAATAGCAATAAAGAAAAAGGAGAGAAGGAATACGTTTGAAACGCAAAATCATTTTAAGCCTCATAGGCATACTATTCATCTTAATTGTTGGTTCTTATTCGATTTTCTTTTTCTCGTTAAGGCCGATTGTCCAAGCGCAAGACGAAGCAACGGTTATTGCTGAAGAAGCAGCTGGAATAGAGGAAGTCGATGACTTTTTTTGGTATAATGGCTTACATGAGACTTACTTTACAATTGGTGGCTACACAGCTGAGAGAGATTATCTATATGTCATGGTTAAACAAGATGGCGGAGATGTTACGATTCTAAACGCTGCTTATGTTGTGACCGAAGATGAAGCGAAATCAATTTTGTTGGCTCTTAAAGCACCAGAAGAGATCTTAGAAGCAAAATTAGGTCAGTCTGACTCAGTGGATAGCCCGTTTTGGGAAGTGAGTTATAAAGATGAAAATGGATTACTGCACTATGCATATATTTCAGTCACGACTGGAGAACTGATAAAGGAAATTAAAAATATTTAGAGTGGAGTGACGTTATGGTTAAAATTTCGAAAAGAATCGCTCAAGTTGGAGAGTCTCAAACATTGGCTACTTCTGCAAAAGTAAAGCAATTAAAAGCAGAAGGTAAAGACATTATTAGCTTAACTGTTGGTGAGCCTGATTTTGATACGCCAGCGTATGTGAAAGAAGCAGTAATTTCTGCTATTCAAGGTAATTTAGTAAACCACTACACACCGGCTGCGGGAATCTTACCACTCCGCCAAGCTATTATTGATTTTTATCAGAAGAATGAAGGGATTGACTATTCGCTTAATCAAGTTATCGTAACGGAAGGTGCAAAAAACGCCTTATATTCACTTTTCCAAGTAATTTTAGATCCAGGCGATGAAGTGATTATTCCAGCTCCTTTTTGGGTCAGCTACACAGAGCAAGTGAAATTAGCTGGTGGGAAAAATATCATCATTAATTCTAAACAAGAAAATGAATTTAAGTTAACAGTTGAAGAGTTAGAAAAAGGGCGAACAGATAAGACGGTTGCTTTAATTATTAATTCACCAAATAACCCAACCGGCTCAATTTATTCAAAAGAAGAGCTGAAAGAAATCGGTGATTGGGCAATTAAGCACGATATTTTAATAGTTGCAGATGAAATCTACGCAAAGCTTTGCTACAATGGGAATGAAGCTGTTTCAATTGCCTCAATTTCTGAAGACATTAAAAACCAAACCATCATCATTAATGGTGTGTCAAAAACATATGCGATGACAGGTTGGCGAATTGGCTATGCTCTAGGAAACGAAGAGATTATTGGAAAAATGATTATTTTGGCAAATCACTCAACATCAAATCCAGCCCATGTCAGTCAACATGCTGCTCTAGCCGCAATCAGTGATGAACAAGGCTTTATTTCAAACATGCAAGAAACGTTTGAGAGGCGCTTGAATCATGTTTATCCTTTATTGGAGACAATACCTGGATTTAACCTGACTAAGCCAAAGGGTGCTTTTTATGTCTTTGCCGACGTGAAAGAAGCAGCAAGGCAAACCGGTTATGAAACGGTGGCTGACTTTGCGTTAGCAATGATTGAAGAAGCAGGCGTAGCAGTCGTGAGTGGAGATGGCTTTGGTTATCCAGATCACATCCGTATCAGCTACACACAAGAAGAAGCAGTTTTAACAGAAGCAGTAAATCGAATAAAATCATTTATTGAGAAAAAGACAAGGGAGTAATGCATGTTGGAACGTATAACGATGAAGCAAGCAAAAGATTATATTGATAAAGAAGTAGAAATTGGTGCCTGGATTACGAATAAACGTAGTAGTGGTAAAATTGCATTTTTACAACTACGTGATGGGGAACATTACTTCCAAGGCATTGTTGTAAAAAATGACGTTGGTGAAGATATTTTTAATAAAGCTAAATCACTAACACAAGAAACGTCTGTAATTCTTAAAGGAATTATTCAAGAAGACACGCGTTCTGCACTAGGTTATGAAGTTTTAGTAAAAGATATCGAAGTAATTGGCGAAAGTCATGAGTATCCAATTACACCAAAAGAACACGGGACAGAATTCTTAATGGATCACCGTCATTTATGGTTGCGTTCTTCAAAACAACATGCAATTATGAAAATCCGTAACGAAATTATTCGTGCAACTTACGAATTCTACAACAACGAAGGCTTTATCAAAGTAGATCCACCTATTTTAACAGGAAGTTCACCTGAAGGAACGTCTGAGTTGTTCCACACAGAGTATTTTGATGAGGAAGCATTCTTGTCTCAAAGTGGACAATTATACATGGAAGCTGCAGCAATGGCATTTGGGAAAGTATTCTCATTTGGACCAACATTTAGAGCTGAAAAATCCAAAACACGTCGTCACTTAATCGAGTTCTGGATGATTGAACCAGAAATGGCGTTCATGACACAAGAAGAAAGTTTAGTTGTACAAGAAAAATACGTGAGTTTCTTAATTCAATCTGTTCTAGACAATTGTGGTCTTTACCTAGATACACTAGGCCGTGACAAAGAATTGTTAAAGAAATACACAGAACTACCATATACACGTATCAGTTATGACGATGCAATTACATTATTAAATGACAATGGATTCGACGATATTAAATGGGGCGACGATTTCGGTTCACCTCATGAAACATTTATCGCGAACCATCATGAAAAACCAGTCTTCATTTTGAACTATCCGAAAGCAATCAAACCATTCTACATGAAAAACCATCCTGACCGTGATGATGTTGTATTATGTGCAGACTTAATCGCGCCAGAAGGTTATGGTGAAATTATCGGTGGTAGCGAACGAATTTATGACTTTGAACAAATGAAGAGTCAAATTCAAAAGTTCAATTTGGATGAAGAAGAGTATAAATGGTACTTAGACCTTAGCCGTTATGGTTCAGTTCCGCATTCAGGATTCGGATTAGGCTTAGAGCGTACAGTTACTTGGATTACTGGGACAGAGCACATTCGTGAGTCAGCTCCATTCCCACGATTGTTAAACCGTCTCTACCCTTAATATCATTAATCAAATAAGTATCAGAAAGTGGAACAGTGGAGCAATTAACTGTTCCACTTCCTATTTATATCGTTTTAGAAAGGGGAACAATTATGGATGAATCATTCAAAAAATGGTTAGATCAAGGGCATACCTTAGTGTTAAATGGCTTACTCAAACACTATCACGCATTAGGATTAACCGAAGCAGAACTCGTCTTTGTCATTCAACTGCAAAGTTTCATTGACATCGGCATGAGTTTCCCTGATATGAGAACGATCGCGCATCGTATGGGTAAAAAGGAAGCAGAAATATTTAATCTTTTACATACGCTTATTCAAAAGAATTGTATTTCAATTACTTCTGAAAATGATGAGAGTGGGAAAGTTTCAGATCGCTATTCCATCTATCCACTCTATCAAAAACTAATGTTGTTATTTGAAAAAACAGAAGACATAAAACAAGAAGAAAAAGATAATGATATTAATCTTTTAGAGGTCTTTCAGCAAGAATTTGGTCGTCTTTTAACACCAATTGAAATGCAGACGATTTCTGAATGGTTGGATCATGATCATTATTCAAAAGAAATTATTCTTGAGGCCTTAAGAGAAGCTGTATTAAATCAAAGTTATAGTTTAAAATACATTGATCGAATTTTATTATCTTGGGAAAAGAAAAATATCCGCACTTCACATCAAGCGAAAACAGAGTCCAAACGTTTCCAAGCAAGACAAAGTGGACGAAAAGTTGATGAGAGTGATGAGGATGAGGAAGACATTCCTTTATTTAATTGGTTAGAGTCTTCAGATTAGGGGGATATAATGTTAAATAAGGAACAAACAGTTCAAGCAATTGAAATTATGGGTGAGATGTTTCCAGAAGCGGAGTGTGAACTAGATCATCGGAATGTGTTTGAGTTATTGTGTGCAACGATTATGAGTGCGCAAGCAACAGACGTTTCGGTAAACAAAGTCACACCGGAACTATTTGAAATGTATCCAACTTCGAAAGATTTAGCGAATGCATCAATCGATACGGTCATGTCATTAATTAACTCGATTGGTCTTTATCGTAATAAGTCTAAATATCTAATTAATATGGCCCGTACGTTAGAGCAAGATTTTAATGGCGAAGTTCCTCGTACAAGAACGGAACTCATGAAACTACCCGGTGTAGGACGAAAAACAGCCAATGTTGTATTGAGTGTTGGCTATGACATTCCAGCAATCGCGGTAGATACTCACGTTGAACGTGTGACAAAGCGATTGAAAATCGTTCCTGAACATGCAAGTGTTCGAGAAGTTGAGAACATCTTGATGGAAAAGTTGCCAGAAGATTTATGGAGCGTTGCCCATCATCGTTTAATTTTCTATGGTCGTTACCGTTGCACAGCTAGAAAACCAGATTGTGAGTCGTGTCGTTATATTTTGAATGAAGTTGGCTATAGTAGTAAATAAAAGCAGAGCGACCTGTTTTTGGTTTATAGTCGTTCAATAAATCTTGATTTTTTAAAGGAAAAAGCCCAATACCATTTTTTCGGTATTGGGCTTTCGTGTTTAATTATGCGGCATCATCTGCTTGGTTGGCAGCTTCTTCGTTTTCTTCTTCCTCTTCTTCAGAACTTTCAACAGCAGGTGGTGGCGTGCTACTTTCTACTTCGCTGGATGTTTCTGCTTCAGAGCTACTTTCACTTGAACTTGAACTTGATGATTCAGACTCTTTTTCTTCCTCTTCCGTTTCTTTAGGTTCTTCTTCCTCTTTCACAGCTTCAATTGTAATCTTGACAGAAGCATTTGGTGTGGTGGTTGAACCTATTTTTGCAACAAGTGTAATGGTTAATTCACCAGGATTTGGTTTCTTAATTATGATTTCATTCTCAGTTGTTGTTTGCGAATTGCTGCCAACAGTTACTGTAAATTGAGGAGTTCGGTTATCTTCATTGGTCAGTTTGTATTCATCCCATGAAATCACTAACTCTTCTTTATCTTTATCATAATTTGCTTTAAGTCCAGTAGGTGCTTCGAATTTTTCACCAAATTCTTTTGAAACTTGAGTTGGTTCAGTACCTTTGACAAATAACTCAGATGCTTTTCGATTATCTGGTGTATTTGGACCAGGCTTCATAACTGGATCAGAGTATTTTTCAATCGTCATTTCAGTGACTGAATCAGGCCTGCTCCAATCAGTATTTTCTATATCTTGAGAGACATAACTCATTAATTCCCGGTAGATATAACGTGTAATGTTTCTTGTTTCATAAGTTAAGTAATTACCTTCATCGAGTGAGTTTGCATAGCCTAACCAAACAGATAGGGAATAATTTGTCGTGTAACCGACAAACCATGAATCTTTTCCAACGTTTGGCACGCCTTGTGCGCCGACTTTAGCGATTTCTTCTTCAGTATAGTCAGATGTTCCAGTTTTACCTGCTTGAGCTAAACCAGAAATTTGAGCTTCTGGGGCACTGAATCTAATCACATCTTTTAACATATCTGTAATCATATAAGCAGTTGAATCTTTCATTGCTTGGCTACCATTAGGTTCAAATTCAAAAACATTTCCTTCTGAATCTTCAACAGAAGTGACCGTGTATGGTTCGTAAAATGTTCCACCATTTGCGAATGCTGCATAGGCAGCAGACAAGTCAACAGAAGATATTCTTCCTTGAATCGCGTTTGATTCGTGGATGCCACCTTCTTCGTTGATTGAATCAATACCTAAGCGAGTTAGGAAAGCAGTTGCGTTATCGTTTCCAACATCTTGTAATAATTTGTAAGCAGGTATGTTACGAGAGTCGACAAGTGCTTCTCTAATTGTCATGTCACCACGGTAGCGATTGTCATAGTTTCGGATTGGGTCGCCGTTTTTGTAAGTTGTTTCATCATCAACAACAAGTGTACCAGTTGAATAGTTTAAGTATTCAATCGCAGGACCGAAATCGATTAAAGGTTTAATTGTAGAAGCAACATCTCGAACCGTTTGATCGGCATAATTGACTGCCATTTGATTGTTGTTCATTCGGTTACCAATGACTGCTGTCACAGCCCCAGTGTGTGTATCGACCAATGTTGCAGCCGTTTGGATTTCATCATCTGGAAAAGCAACATATTCATCAGTATTTACAATATCGTAAAGATGTTGTTGCGCATCCATATCCAAGTTAGTATGAACGATTAAACCGCCATTCTCAACTAGAAGGCCAGTTTTATCAAAAACTTCATCCATTACCATTTGTAAATAAGCATCGATAACTAATGAGTTATCAGTTTCATTTGTGTGATCGACTAAGTTTTCAGTAGTAGGAGTATTTAAAGCCACGTTTCTTTCTTCAGCAGAGATTTTTTCATTCTCTGCCATCATCATTAACACAATGTTACGGCGTTCTTCGACTTCATTTGGATTAACATAAGGGTCATAGTAAGAAGGGGCTTGTGGCATACCTGCTAAAATTGCTGCTTCAGATAAATTAATATCCATTAGTTCTTTGCCAAAATAATATTCTGCAGCTGTTCCCATTCCATAAGTATTGTTACCCATATAAACTTTATTAATATACAAAGCTAGAATTTCATCTTTTTCTAGCTCTTGTTCTAATTTAATCGCCATCCATGCTTCTTGAGCTTTTCTTTCTAAGGTTTGGTCTTCTTCAGATGTTGAGAAGTAAGACAATTTAATTAACTGTTGCGTAATTGTACTTCCACCTTGTGAAATCCCACCTTGGCGTAAGTTCGCTAGAGCAGCACCAATAATTCGAATTGGATCCACACCTATGTGATCATAGAAGCGCTGGTCTTCGATAGAAAGCACTGCATCTTGTAACACAGCAGGTATTTCTTCCAGTGTAACTAAATCACGATTTTGTGCACCCGCACCGACTTCTTTTACAAGATTTCCTTCACGATCTAAAATCTGTGATGGCAGTGTGTCTACTAGGTCAGCACGATTAACCTCTGGCGCATTGGACGCATAGTAGAAGAAAAGGGCGACTCCACC
>CAZLGI010000025.1:0-14610 GCA_964558995.1 uncultured Carnobacteriaceae bacterium
GGCATCGTGCAGATGCCTTGCAAGATGTGGCAGACGTCTACTTCAGCCACCCCTATGCTTCTTGGGAGCGTGGGACGAGCGAAAACCAGCACAAGCTGATCCGCCGTTTCATCCCAAAGGGCAGCCCGATCGGCAACGTGAGCGAGAACCAGATTTTTCGGATCCAGCGTTGGATGAACGATTATCCGCAGAAGATTTTAGGCTATGCAACGCCACATGACACATTCGTCCAGGCTTTCAGGCAGGAACGGTTGGCGGTTTGACACGTGAACCCTTGACAACGAGCCTCACTCGATTAGAAAAAATAAGGCGATTAGTGGTAGCAATAAGTTTGGGCACCAAGGGTGGCTAACTTAAACTTGAAATTTACGAAAATCTTTATTACCATTATCATAGGTGTAAAGTCTTAATTTTCAGTGATTATAGTGAAAAACATGCCTTGCAAATTTCTCAAGAGTTAAGAGCAATTTTCAACCATTCTGTCACATTCGAAGTGTATAACCGTCACGATTTAACATCTGAAAAATTAGCAGACTATGATTTTGATATTTTAATCAGTACGATAACTGTGTTCCTCGATATCAAGCAACCGATAATCTATTTGCAAAGAGTGGGCACTGAATTACTACTAGAGCCTCTAAGACAAGCAATTAATAATGTGAATAGCTCATATTAGAAACCAAAGTAATTATCAAAAGGAGTGATTCATTCTGAAAAAACAACGCTGGTTAAGTGTTTTGGCAGTTCTTTTAATCGTTGTTGGTATAGGATTTCTACTGCTGGATCCTTTACAAGGCTATTTAATCAAAGAAATTATAGAAGAAAATAATAGCGTTCCTTTATCTGTTGAAGTTGTTCAAGAAAATGAGCAAGCTCCGGCTGAATTCCGCTTTGATCAAACAGTTCCGGTGAATTGGGAAGATGTGTTAGCGGGTTACCGGTCTCGGGAAGACTTACCCGTCATTGGTGGGATGGCAATTCCTTCCTTGAACTTACAATTGCCTGTCTTAAAGGGACTGTCCGAAGCAAACTTAATTGCTGGTGCAGGGACAATGACCCCTGACCAAAAAATGGGACAAGGTAATTATTCATTAGTCAGCCATAATGTTGCACGTACTGGCGTTCTTTTTACGGATATCCAATACATGGACGTTGGGGAATTGGTTTATATTACAGATATGACGCATATTTATGTTTATCAAATTAATAGTTTAGAAATGGTGAGTCCAACACGAGTTGATGTGATTGAAGAAGTACCTGGTGAAAAATTATTGACGCTAGTCACTTGTAGCAACGACATTTTGAATCGTTGGATTGCACAAGGGAACTTGCTGGAGGAAGTACCATTAGATGAAGCAACCGATGAAATGGTCGCAGCACTTTCTTTGGTAATTGAGTAGGGTATGATTGAAGCGGAGCTCTTTTGAGTTCTGTTTTTTTTGCTTGTGTTTTGCGCTCGAAAGTTCCTAGTGTGGGAATGAATTACTTCTTTTTTTGAAGTAAATTGCCTTTTTAGGTCCGATCACTTCTCACGTTGAATCATACTCGGAAGTGAACGGCACTTTTTGAAGCGATCACTTCCCACTTTAAATCATACTCGGAAGTGAACGGCACTTTTTGAAGCGATCACTTCCCACTTTAAGTCATACTCGGAAGTGAACGGCTCCTTTTGAAGCAATCACTTCCGACTAACCTCAAAACTACGTATAAAAAGACCAGGAGAAAATCTCCTGGTCTTTTCTTTTCCTATTTATATCAAACAAGCAGCCTTTTAGTGCATTGATGCTTCTGACCTTTCTTAGTTAAAAAATAACGTTGAAAGTGGCTCTATTAATGGTGCTAACATGACGATAACAATTCCAGTTACAACAATAGATAGTCCCGACATGGCGCCTTGGATTTCTCCCATTTCGATTGCTTTAGTTGTTCCCATCGCATGCGAGGAGCTCCCTAGTGCGATACCTTGAGCAACTGGGTCTTCAATTTTGAAAAGCTTGAAGACACTTTCCCCAATAACTGCTCCGATGACGCCGGTAAAAACAACGAGGGCAACGGTTAAAGAAACGATTCCACCTAGTGAGCCCGATACACCGACCGCGATTGCTGTGGTGATGGACTTTGGGATCAAGGTTGCGACCATTGCCAAATCAAAATTAAAAATAAAGGCAAAGGCATAAATCATGAGTGTGTGGAAAATCACGCCTGAAAAAATGCCAGTTAAAATCGCTGGGTAGTATTTTTTCAAATAGACGAAATTCTTTTCCAATTTGATTGCTAAGGCGACGGTTGCTGGTGTCACGAATAGGCTGAAAAATTGTCCCCCATTATTATAAGTTTCTAGAGGGATGTCAGTTACGAGGAGGATTAAAATAATGACGACGATTGCAAAAACTAACGGTGTAAAAAGTGGGTTTGGCCATTTTTTATGGAGTTTTCCAGCTAGTAAATACAAGCCAATTGTCAGCGTAACCCACAATAAGGGACTTGCGATAATTTCATCAAGCATTCGTCTCCCCTCCTTTTTCATCAGATTTTCGTTTGATAAATTGAACAATACGGCCAACGAAGCCCATCATAAGAATCGTTGTCACAACCATAATAATAACCAGTTGCCACCATGTATTGGCCAAGATTCCAAAGTTCGCCATTAAGCCAACTCCAGCTGGGACAAAGAAAATTCCCATATTATCTGTCAGCCACGTCCCAATTTCATCAACTTGGTCAACGCGAAGCCATTTGAAATGTAGCGCAATAAATAAAAGAACCATTCCAATTACGCTACCTGGAATCGCAATAAAGGACGCAATTAGAGTCGATACAATGTCACCTAAAAATGAAAATAAGAAAATCCAAAATAATTGCTTAATAAGTTTCAAACCATCATGCCTCTCCTCTCATCCCTAATAGATACACTGTACCACTTACTTTGAAATGAGAAATATTATTTTTTGAACTAATTTTGAAGTGCTTTTTTTGCTAAGTCATCCGCTAGTTCATTATAGGTCACACCGCTGTGGGCTTTTTCCTTTTTGAAATGAACAGTTATTTGTTTTTCGACTTTCTTGAATCCTTTGATGTAATCTTGAGAAACAGGTTTATTGGCTTTCCACATGCCCGTCGCCCATTGCTCGATACCCATGTAGTCGTAATGAATGATAATCGCCTTGTAGCCGCGTTCGATTGCCCACTCTGCTGCAGCAAGAGCACCAAACACTTCACCAGCGATTTGGAAACTTTGAATGTAACGAGGATCTGCCCCAGCTTGGTAAAAGGTTTCGACAACTTGGTTATTTTTCACTATCACAACGCCGTAACTATAACGCTCGGCGATTCGGTCAAAGGATCCGTCGACGTAAGCTTCGATGGTATCGTCTGCCGTCCAATCAACTGTTGTTTGTTTCGGTGGACTGATAAAGTCTTTTGCTTCTTGTTCCGTTGTAAAGGATTTATATTGGGCACCTGAAAAACCCATCACTTCTTTTTGTGTTTCTGGCCAACTTCGATAAATTCCTGGTGTGCGGCCTTTTTTCACTGCATAGTATTTGCTTGCCATCTTAATCTCCTTAAAGTCTATTTCTTCTATTATATGGAAAAACTCCTGTAATTTCTATTAAAACTAAATGATAAAAAGAGTTGACATTTCTCATTTAGTGATGCTACAATACATTCATTATGATTTAACCGGAAGGAAAATACCTATGAACCGCTCATTCTACCAAACAGAAATTATTATTATTAGAACCAGGATTTAGACACTGTATGTGATTTTTTTACAGTCGTTTAAGTCCTATTCATGCTTTGTTTGGCAGAATGGGACTTAGGCCACCCATTCTATTATGGAATGGGTGGCCTTTTTGTTTTCCTAAGAAAGGATGTGGCAACGTGGAAAGTAATATTAGTGATATTGGTCCGATTCGAATGATACATACAAAACTAACTATTGGAGGAATTTATTATGAAACATTTTCAAACTTTCAATCAATTATTCAACAAGTATCTAGCTTTAATCGTTGTCGCTGTGGCAGCTGCTGCTCTTTTTCTACCTCAAACGTTCTTATGGGCTAGTGGTTACACGACCTTATTCTTACAAGTTGTGATGTTTACAATGGGCTTAACAATGAAACCAGCTGATTTTGGCGCTGTGTTTAAAACACCTTGGCGCGTGCTCCTGGTTAGTGTGATGCAATATTTATTCATGCCTTTCTCAGCTTTTGTCATCGCCCAAGTTTTCAAATTGCCTGCCGACATTGCGCTTGGTTTGATCCTTGTTGGTTCCGTTCCAGGTGGTACATCATCTAACGTATTGACTTACCTAGCGAACGGTGACGTCCCTCTTTCAGTAACAGCGACGTCAATCTCGACTTTATTGGCACCAATCTTAACGCCACTCTTCTTATCATTTTACGGCGGTGCTTACTTAGAAATCGCGTTTTGGCCAATGTTTATGTCAATCATCAAAGTGGTTTTACTACCAATCCTTGGTGGCTTACTCTTAAATCGTTTATTCAATCGTTATGTTCAACCACTAGAAACAGTCTTGCCCTCTTTATCAGCTGTTGCGGTTTTACTTGTTTTAGGTGGAACGGTTTCGTTGAACAACGTGACACTACTAGGAACAGGAATGGTTATGTTCTTGATCGTTTGGTTACATAACTTGAGTGGGTACGCCTTTGCTTATCTAGTCTGTCGTGTATTCAAAATCAATATAGCTGCAACTCGTGCGATGGCAATCGAAGTCGCTGTTCAAAATACTGGTTTAGCTGGAAACTTAGCCTTGACTCACTTCAACCCAGCGACTGCTCTAGCTGGAGCAGCTGGTACAATCGTCCACACCCTCTTCGGTACAATTTTCGCTAGTTACTTGAAGAACAAGGACAATAAAGAACAGGCGAAAGCTGTTGCTCACACGTCGACTGCTGTTTCTGAAGCTTAAGAAGGAAGGTAAAATTCATGCGATTAAGTCAAGTTGTTCGTCCAGGTCCTGGTCAATTTCTGAGTGAACCTGGGGCGTTAAAATATTTAGATCGAAAATTAACACCTTTCAAAAATCCTGTCATTATTACGGGTGAAAAATCATACGAAGCCTTTTTAGAGTATTACCCTGGCGAGTTAAGCTTGCCAGTTTATCGCTATGACGGCACCGCCTCGAACGAGGATATGGCTCGTTTGGCGGAACTCGTCAAAGGAACCGACTGCGTCCTCGGTGTCGGTGGTGGCCGCGTACTCGACACGGCAAAAGGAACGGCCGAATTATTACAAGTTGAACATATGACAATCCCGACTGTTCTTGGAACTTGTGCCGCTTATACACCTTTGTCAGCTGTCTATCACCCTGATCGCACGTTCAAAGTTGTTGATTATTATGAAAAAGCACCTTTGTTATGTTTGATGGATTTGAATTTATTAGTGGCATCGCCGAAAAAATATTTCATGGGCGGCATTGGAGACACTTTGGCAAAATGGTACGAAGCTGAAGGCATCACGCGTCATGTCGTTGGCGACTTGCCAGCCATGGTCGAGGTCGGTTTGAGAACTGCGAAAGTCACCCAAGAAGTTTTGTTGAGAGATAGTAAGGAAGCGTTAGAGAGTTTAGACAAAAAAGAAGTCACCCCTGCTTTCAAACGCGTGGCTGAAGCGGTTGTAGCAATCGCTGGAACAGTTGGCGGCTTCGCGGGTGAATACGGCAGAATGGCTGGCGGACATGCGGTGCATAACGGCATGTCGCTAGTTGCCGAAACTCATGCCTACGAACATGGCGTGAAAGTCGCATACGGTGTGCTAGTCCAACTATGGGCTACCGGGAACAAGGATGAAGTGAAAAGGCTGCAACCTTTCTTCGCTGAAAACAACTTCCCCCACCGTTTGGAAGACTTTGGTGTCAAAGATGATTTGCTGGCAAAGGCAGAAAAAATTGCCGCATTCGCCGCGTCAGATGCAGAAACCTTCAACCTAGCTGTCCCAGGCGTTACGAAAGAAGACGTCTTTGAAGCGATGAAGGCTGTGGAGTATTTGAGTGAGGTGGGTGTTGGGTAGTAATGAGATAAAATTACTATACACACTAAAAAAGAGCTTAGACAATTGTCTAGGCTCTTTTTTAGTTAAATCACTGTATAAGCTGTTGCTGATAATGCTTCTTGTAAGGTTTCTTTTGAAATATCATTCGTACTTTCGATTGAAACGGTTTTGCTGTCTAGATTTACTGATACATTGCTCACACCGTCTAGTTCCTCGAATCTTCTTTGAACATTTCCTGCGCATCCATTACATGTCATGCCTTCTACTACGACTTCTTTTTTCATCTGTCATTCTCCTTAAAGTTTTGATGGCTTAAAACGTTTGAGACGTGCTGCGTTTAATACAACTGATACGGAACTAAAGCTCATTGCTGCTGCTGCGAACATTGGGTTTAACAATGGTCCACCGAATACATACAAGAGTCCCATCGCAATTGGAATTCCTAGTGTATTATAGGCGAACGCCCAGAACAAGTTTTCTTTAATATTTTTGACGGTTGCTCGGCTTAGTTCGACTGCTGTTGGAACGTCCATCAGATCACTACGCATCAAGACAACATCAGCAGATTCCATTGCGACGTCGGTTCCTGATCCAATCGCAATTCCAATATCAGCTTGCGCCAATGCAGGTGCGTCGTTAATACCGTCACCAACCATAGCTACTTTTTTGCCTTCGTCTTGTAACTTCTTCACTTCAATTGCTTTGTCTTCTGGTAATACCTCGCTCAACGTGCGGTCAATGCCAACTTGTTTGGCGATTGCTTCTGCCGTACGTTTATTATCACCAGTAATCATCGCGACTTCGATTCCCATTTTGTGAAGTTTGGCAATCGCGGCAATACTACTTTCTTTAATCGTATCTGCTACCGCAATAATTCCAGCAAGCTTGCCGTCAATTGAAATATACATCGGCGTTTTTCCTTGCTCAGCTAAGCGGTCAGATGCTTCAGAAAGACCCGCTAACGAAATGTTTTTCTCATCCATCAACTTTTTATTCCCTAAAAACAGTTGTTGGTCGTTAATTTTTACTTCAATTCCACGACCAGGCAATGCGTTAAAGGCAGTCGTTTCTTGTAGGACTAAAGCTTTGTCTTCTGCCCCGCGAACAATTGCCTCGCCAAGTGGGTGTTCAGACCCTTTCTCAGCAGATGCCGCTAGTCTCAATAATTCTTCTTCAGTAATTAAATCTGTCGTAACAATATCAGTCACAACTGGTTTACCTTCTGTAATCGTTCCTGTTTTGTCAAAAACAATTGTATCAACTTTGTGCGTCGTCTCAAGGGCGACACCACTCTTAATTAATACGCCGTTTTCAGCGCCTTTTCCAGTACCTACCATAATTGCCATTGGTGTTGCCAATCCAAGTGCACAAGGACACGCAATTACCAGAACGGAAATCGTAATGGTCATCGAGAAAATCCAGGTTTCTTGGCCTAAGAAGAACCAAGCAAGTCCTGCCAAAATGGCTAAAACAATAACGATTGGTACAAAGACACCTGAAATTTTGTCTGCTAATTTCGCAATTGGTGCTTTTGAACCTTGCGCGTCTTCAACTAATTTAACAATTTGAGCAAGCGCTGTGTCTTTGCCTACTTTGGTCGCGCGATATTGGAAGCTACCGGTTTTGTTAATACTTGCACCGATTACTTCGTCACCAGCTGTTTTCTCAACAGGAATACTCTCACCTGTCAACATCGCTTCGTCAATGGCAGTTGTTCCTTCAACAATAACACCATCCACTGGTAATTTCTCACCAGGACGAACGACAATCACGTCACCAACTTGAACGTCATCAATTTTAATTTCTTCTTCAACGTTGTTACGAATCACTCGAGCTGTTTTTGGTGCCAGCCCCATTAACTTTTTAATTGCCTCTGAAGATTTTCCTTTTGATACAGCTTCGAAATATTTACCTAGCGTGATCAAGGTTAAAATAACCGCCGCTGATTCATAGTAAAGCATCATCGCAAAACTCGTGTCTCCGCCCATAATCATAAATGTCGCGTAGACACTATAGACAAAGGCTGCGCTCGTACCTAGAGCGACTAAAGAGTCCATGTTTGGATGCCCTCTAAAAAGGGTTCTGAAACCAATTTGGAAATAACTGCGACCGTAATACATGACAGGTATCGTCAAAATTAACTGCGTCAAAGTAAAGGTTGCAGCATTGATCGCTGGGTCAATAAATGACGGAACTGGCAAGCCCATCATCGGACCCATTGCTAAATAAAGTAATGGTAATGTAAAAATAGCTGAATATAAGAACCTTTTCCATAATTCTTTAATTTCTTTTTCTTTTTTATCTTGATTTGCATCGGTTGCTTCTCCTGTTGATCCTTCCGCATGAGCAGTGTAGCCAGCGTCTGCGACTGTTTTCGTGATGTCAGCTTGGTTTAACGTTGCTGGGTCAAAGGCTACCGATAATTTTTCAGTCGCTAAGTTGACTGATGCTTGGCTAACGCCCACCAGTTTTTGAACTGATCTCTCAACGGTCTGAGCACAAGAGGCACACGTCATGCCATCAATGGCGAAAGTCTTTTGCGTCATATTTGAAATAGCTTTATAACCTGCTTTGTTCACTGCTTGAATAATGTCGTTTTCTGACAAAGCTCCTTGGTCATAATGAAGACTTAATTTTTCAGTTGCTAAATTTACTGCTGCTGTTTGTACACCCGGCAAGTTTTGTGCTGTTTTTTCTACCGTTTGCGCACAAGAGGCACAGGTCATACCTTCTATTGAAAATATTTTGTTTTCCATTTATATACCCTCCTAGGCGATTAAGTGACAGTCACATTGACCAGGGATACACTCACACGGCACTTCAATCGGTGCTGTCTTTTGTTTTTCCTGTAGTAATGCAATTAGTGAATCAATATCGTCTCTACTTAATTTTGCATCGTTGATTAAATTTTCTACGACTTGATTATTTTGTTTTGAACAGACCTTTGTCAAAATGTCTGTCGAATAATTTCCGATCATTTCTTTTTCATTAATGCCTGCGGAATAAATAAACTTACGCCCTTCCTTCTCGGTCAATAGCGCTTCTTTATTTACAAGTCGACCAATTAAAGTTTTTATCGTCGCCGCTTTCCAATTCATCTTGTCTTCTAAAATCTCAATGATTTCACGACTTGTTGTATGGCCGTTCGCCCATACAACCCGCATAATTTCCCATTCCGCTTCCGTGATATCTACATTCGGTGATGTCATCATGATGTTCTCTCCTCCATTCGATTACGTTTGTAATCTCAATCTCTATACATAGTTTACATTCGTAATCATACTTTGTCAAGGGGAAAAGGAAATTAATTCAAATTGTGAGATGACTAGAGGAAAATGACTCATTTATCACTTAGGTCTGAAGACCAGGAGTTTTATTTCTCTGGTCTTCAGAGTTTAGATGAGGTTTCGGATATAAATGGAATTCAATTGCTAATCCACTTGTGCCACCTTCCCTAACTCGGAACTTCAGAACTTAAATTTATAACGAAGTTCCGAGTTTTGCTAGATAGTCGGAACTTCGAATAAAAAATACCCATCTAAGTTCACCTAGATGGGTTCATTTTCATATTAATGACTTTCTTGGAAGGTTTGCAGTTGGTACATGTTGTAGTAAACGCCTGCTTGGTTAATCAGGGTTTCATGATTACCTTCTTCAATGATCTCGCCGTTACGCAAAACATAAATATTATCGGCATCACGGATGGTTGACAATCGGTGAGCGATAATAATTGTTGTACGGCCACGACGCATGTTTTCTAAACCAAGTTGAATTTTCTTCTCAGTCTCGGTATCGATATTTGCGGTTGCTTCATCCAAAACTAAAATCTTTGGATTTCGCAAAATTGTCCGCGCAAAACTGAGTAGTTGTTTTTCACCAGTTGAGAAAGTGGCGCCGCCTTCTGTTACTTTGGCGTTGTAGCCACCGTCTAGTTCTTTGATAAAGCTATCTGCATTAACAAATTCAGCTGCTTGGCGAACTTCTTCATCTGTATAGTCACCGTGCAAACGAATGTTAGCAGCGATATCTCCATAAAACAGGAAACTATCTTGCAACACTAAGCCCATCTGATCACGTAACTCCGACATCGGAATATCTCGAATATCCTGATTATCAATTCGAACGTTCCCTTGTTGGTACTCGTAGAAACGCATCAGCACATTAATAATCGAACTTTTCCCTGAGCCGGTCTGTCCGACAAGAGCAATCGTTTGCCCTGGCTCAGCGGAAATATTGATGTTTCGAAGCACATCTTTTTCATCATCATAGGAAAAGGTTAAATCATTAATTTCGATTTTCCCATCTGAAATTTTGCCGTCAGTTTTCTCCCCAGAATTAGGTGCAAGGTCCTCTCTCTCCAATAAAGCCATCACGCGCGAACCGGAAACCAGCCCGTCTTGGAACACACTCAAACTATCAAGCATACTGCCGATCGGTTGGAAAAAGGACTTCGCATAGCTCGTAAAGGCGTAAACAATACCAATATTGACAGGGATATTATCAATATGACGTAGACCAAATACCCACAAAACGATGAACAAAGCGATCGACTCAAGCAAGTTAATTGCTGGCGTCAAAAGCAGTGCGGTCATTTTGAACATATTCGTTCGTGCTTTCACGTAGCGTTGGTTGACCTCATCAAACTCATTTTCCATACGTGTTTCTTGGTTAAAGTGTTGGATGATTGACATGCCGCTAATTGATTCGCTTAGCTTCGCGTTCAGTTCACTCAAGGCTTCGCGCATTCTGCCGTAAATAATCGTACTGTATTTTTGGTATACATAAATCAATACGAAAATGACTGGCAAGAAAGCCATAAATAACCAGGCTAGTCTGACGTTCATCGCAAACATCGCTACTCCAATTGAAACAGCATTTAAGAAACCGTTCAAAAAGGTTAAAAAGACATTCCAGAACTCTTTGATCGTTTCCGTGTCATTTGTAATACGTGACACGACCGAGCCATTTGGTGTCTGGTCAAAATAGCGCATGCCGAGTTTAACGACCTTTTGATAAACATCATTTCGCATGTTAGCGACTGTTCGTTCTGATGCCATCTTAAACGTGTAATCCTTCAAATAGACGACGCCCATTTTCAGCACGACTAAACTGAAATAAAAGAGCGAGACGCGAATGGTTGCTTCAAGTGTCACCAAATCAAGTGCTAAATAATTATCGATATACTGCTGGACTAGAACAGGTAAATATGCATTAACAATCGAAACCCCAGCCGTTCCAATAATTGAAAGGCCGAACGGTTTCCAGAAAGGTTTTGCGAAAGAGAAAAGGCCACCTAAGATGTGGAGCTGTTCTTGCATTGAGAAACTGGTTCTTTGGTTAGCCATTTTGTCCCTCCCCTCCCTGTACTTTTCGTTGCAACTGCTGTTCTTTGTACATTTGATTGTACCAGCCGTCTTCTTGGATGAGATTTTCATGTAGACCACGTGCAATAATTTTGCCGTGATCTAGGACAAGAATGTCATTGGCATACATAATCGAACTAATTCGATGCGTTGCAATAATAGTTGTTTTATTTTCTCGAACTTGGCGCAGATTAATTAAAATCTGAGCTTCCGTTTCGGCATCAACCGCAGAAAGAGCATCATCCAAAATTAAAAATTCTGCCTCGGTCGCAAGTGCACGTGCAATCGCAATCCGCTGCTTTTGCCCACCTGATAGGGACACGCCACGTTCGCCAACTTCGGTATCATAGCCTTCAGCAAAGTTCATAATATCCTCGTGAACGTCTGCCAGCTTCGCATAATATTCAACTTTTTCCTGACTCAAACTAGGATTAACAAAGCGAATGTTCTCGCGAATTGACGTAGAAAAGAGAACCGTATCTTGTGGAACGTAACCAATGCCTTGCGAAATGGCATCCAAACTGTAAGCTTTCAAATCATGACCGTCATAACTAATCTGGCCTTTGTAATTATCAAATTCCCTCATTAGCAACTTGAAAATTGTACTCTTCCCAGAACCCGTATGACCAACGACACCAAGCGTTTGTCCCGTTGGCAAGTCAAAATGCGCATCTTTTACAACAGCTTGGTTCCCGCTAGGATAAGTAAACTCATCCACCGAGAACGTAATATCACCGGTAACAGGTGTTTGAATCGGATTTTTAGCCTCAACTAAATGTGATTGATAAGAAAGCAAATTCGTCACTCGATTGTAACTCGCATTCCCCCGCTCCAGCGTATTGGCAACTCGTCCAACCGCTAGTAGTGGCCATGCTAGCATCGATAGATAACTGAAGTAGGCAATTAATTCACCTATTGTAATCCGGTCAATCGAAATAAAATACGTTCCAAAAAATAGCGTCAATACATAAGTTAGACCGGTAATTCCTTCAATCACAGGTGTGTAGGCTGAATCAACCTTAAATACGGCCTTGTTCCTTTCAATCACATTATCCGTCGCCTTGGTAAAGTCGCGGTAGTAATCCTGCTCTTCACCAAACGTCTTCATCACTTTCATGCCGCCAACACTCTCTTGCACTTGGTTGTTCATTTGCGAAAAGGATTCTAAAGACTTGCGGTAACGTTTGTTAATCGCTTTTCCTAAACGTCTTGCTGCGAAAATCAAGAGCGGAAACGGCAAAATAGTAACGAGGGTTAACTGCCAGTCAATAATAAAAATCATACTGAAGAGCGTAATTCCACCAATTGAAATTGAGTCGGTGATCGATAAAATTCCACCACCAGCTACAAAACGTAACGCCGCCAAGTCATTTGTCGCATGCGCCATTAGATCTCCTGTTCGATATTCATTGAAAAATGGGCTGTCCATTTTTGTGAAATGTGAAAAAAGCCGGTTTCGCATAATTGCTTCCAGCAAAGTTGAGTTTCCAAATAACGCGATTCGCCAGCCATAACGTAATGCGTACATCATAACAGCAAACAACAAAATCATCCCTGATTGAATGAACAAGTCACGAACCGTTAACGCATCCGTCACCATCAAGTCAATCAAGTTCCCTAAAATCAAAGGCGTTACCGCCGATAAAATCGCACAGGTTATGAGTGCGATGATGCCAAAAAGATAACTTTTCCATCGTAGCTTAAAAAACCACGATAACTTACTTAATATAGCAAACACATAATACCTCCATTTTACATTTTCTCTATCCTATTATCATAACCTATTTTTCAATTAATTTCTTCTCCATCCGACGAATCGCTGAAAACATTTTTGATGCTGGTCACTCTAGCATGTCACCATGACCGACTGCTAGAAGTTTTGGCTTTAAGCCTAATAATTTTCTCGCACTTTGTAAGGATAATTGCAAATCCCATGTTGATAAAGCTGGTAATGGGAAAGTTTTACGTAAATCACCCGCAACTGCCATACCCCCCGTAATTTGAAAAGCATCACCAACAATTAAAAGTTCCTTCTCTGGCATAAAGAACGAGTAGGATCCAGGCGTATGTCCAGGTGTCACAATCGCAGTAATCGTATCAATTTGTTCCATATCTTCGAAAGTGAAGTCAACAGCTAACGCCACTTTGGGAAAATTCCCACAGATTTTATCCGAACATTCGCCTTCTTTTAATGACAAGTCTCCCATTAGAATAGGTAGTCCTCTTTTTGAAATACCAATTAAAGCCTCTGGAAAAGCAGCCTGAAAAGCAGGCAACCCATCTGCATGGTCGTCATGCGCATGGGTTAGCAGTAGTTTACTTATAGGCTTACCGGTTTCTCTTACTATATCTATAAATGCTTGGATGAATGTTTCATGTCCTACATCAACCACAATCAGATCATTTTCTTGTTCAACAACAAAGCAGTTCATAGGAAACTGGTCTGTCTGATAGGTCACTTGGTATAAGTTCCTTTTTTTAATAATTCCACGTATCATTCCTCCTAGCGTAATGGTATAAAAATTTTAGCTAAACTCACCCCCTTTGTAAAACAATACGACTTTGTATTTAGGGGTGAAATGGTATACTTATTTCAGTAAAAAAGGAGAGTGGTGTTATGGTACAAGGTGTTGAAATAGATTTCGTTGTGAAAGATAGTCTGCAGGCAATCGACCTGTATGAGAAGATTTTCCCAGTGGAGCGACTAGAGGTTACCAATTTCAAAACAGGTACGAATGAAGCCGTGTTTACAATTTTTAATACACGTTTCCACATGTTGGACGAAAATCCCGACTATCATCTACTTGCGCCGGTTGAAGGTCAACCACAATCGTTTTGGTTTAATGTGACGGTGGATGACATTGAAACGACTTACGATAATGCGGTAGAAAATGGCTGCACAACGATTCAAGCAATCACACGTATGGAAGAGATGGGTATTTCTAATGCCATATTTCTAGATCCTTTTGGGTATGTTTGGATGCTCCATGAAATTCACCGTGAAGTGAGTTTCGAAGAGCGGATGGAAATATTTGAGAATGATTTTGAATAGATGAGTGAAGCAGGATTTTTTGTGTTTACTTAGTGCCGATGATTGGCTAGGAGTGGCGTACAAAGTGAGTAGTCATTCTGTATGTCACCCTCGACTTATAATTAAAAAAACAAGCAGAAGAAATCTGATATGCTCCCCCTAAAGTAGACACTTGAAAAAGTAAAACTACTTGAGGGGGAG
>CAZLGI010000026.1:0-14306 GCA_964558995.1 uncultured Carnobacteriaceae bacterium
ACTTTGTATGCTAAAGTTGCCGACTATTATGAAGCGATGGGAGACGCTAAAAAAGCGCGTGAAAGTGTTATGCTGGCTGAGTCTTTTAGTGGAGCACCGACTGACTCTGGTCCTTTTTATCATGGAACAAAGGCTGATTTACAAGTTGGCGATTTGCTAATTGCTGGTGGGAAATCAAATTACGAAGAAGACTTCAAAATGAATCACATTTATTTCACCGCTAACCCAAACGGCGCAGGACTTGCCGCAGCTTTAGCAAAAGGCGACGGCAGCGACCGCGTTTATATTATCGAGCCAACAGGGGAATTTGAAAATGATCCAAATGTAACCGACAAAAAATTCCCAGGAAATGTGACTCGTTCTTATCGCTCCGAAAAACCTTTAAAGATATTGGATGAATTAACCGATTGGCCAAGCTTATCGGTGACAGAGCGTCAGAAATGGGCAAATAAATTATCTGAAAATAAAGGCGACATCATCAACTAAAGCAAAGAGGGCGATTAGTTTGTTAAAAGGCGGTCTCGTTTTACTTTTATTTTATTTGATTAATTTTTCACTCTGGGAAGTGCTCGTTGGCAAAGGAATGGCGACGCCACAGTGGGCATCCTTTTCCGTTTATTTTATTTTGTTTTTTGTCGTGCTCGCGTGCTATTGGAAAAAGTTAAGCAGTGAGTGGCATAAGTTTCGTGAACAACTATTGTCTATTCCAAAATTTCTATTGGATTTGATACTTTGGACGATTGGTGGGACTGGCTTAACTCTTTTGATTATTTTTATATTTGGAAATATCTTGGGAATTGAACTTTTATCCGAAAATCAAGAAAATATCATCGAAGTCGTTCATGAGATACCAGCCATTTTGAGCTTCATGATGATCGCTCTATTCGGACCGATTATTGAAGAACTGGTCTTTCGAGAGGGAATCATCGGTTGGGTCAATCGAACTAATCATTGGCTACTTGTTATTATGACGGTGCTATCCATTATTCTTTTCGACACGATTCATGTCATCCAGCTGACCGACTTTTGGTATTACCTTCCAATGAGTCTTGTTTTAACTGGGTTTTATTTGAAATACGAGCGGAATGTTTGGTCATCAATTTTGCTTCATATGTTTAATAATGCAGCAGGCGTCATCTTAATGATGTTTCAGTAATCATTGTAAAAAAAGTCGTGAGAAGCTTGCTGCTTTCACGGCTTTTTATGTTAATATTTGTATCTAGAAAGCTACTTTTTAAAAATACCAGAACAATCCAAAATAAAATGTTATTCTATTAATAGTGTAAATAATGACTAAATGATTACTACAAACAAAAGTCATAAACTGTCGGGAGGCTTTGAAAAGTTGGAACCCTTTATAATCGTTATACCTTCTCTAAATCCAGATTCATCCTTAATTAAACTATTAGGCACGATTCGCCGATCATTAACCGCTGCACCCATTCTAATTGTGAATGACGGGAGCAGTGACTCTCATGAAGCAATTTTTGAAGAAGCCACCTCTTACGATTGTGTGGTCAAAAAGCATGAGATGAATTTGGGGAAAGGTGCCGCCTTAAAAACAGCGTTGCAGCACGTTTTAACCGATTATCCGACAATCGAATATATAGTCACGATTGATTCGGATAGTCAGCATAGTATGACAGATTTGCTTGCTTGCGTCGAAACAGCCCAGCAAAATCCGACTTCTCTTGTTTTTGGAACGGGAGCTTCTCACCTACGTGTCATTCCTAGAAGATTTCTAGCCTCTTTATTACAAATAAAAGGTGACCGCTTTGATTATGAAACCAATATGTTAATCGCATTGGAGGAAAATAGCATGCCGATCGTGACGCATCCAATCAACGCCCTCTATATAGATAAGAGTGGTTCGTCCTCCTCCAAACCTATTGATGTCTTTCTCAAATACTTGCTATCTTCGGGAATGTCGTTCCTCTTGGATTTATTAGTATTCGCCGTAATTATTCGCTTAATAACCGAGGGAAGCTTAGCATCCATATCAATCGCATCATTTTCCGCCAGAGCCGTTTCATCAATGTTCAACTATTACCTGAATCGAGAGCACGTCTTTAAAAGTCAGTCACAAAGCAGTGTCGTTAAATATTTTTCCTTGGTTGTATTCCAAATTGCCTTGTCCAGCTTCTTCGTTTACCTGTCTTCCCAGCTGTTCTATCAAGCAGATACGGTACTATTTAAAGTAATTGTGGATGGCCTGTTATTCGTATTCAGTTATTTTGTGCAGAAATATATGGTCTTTAAGCCATAATCAGAAGTCTTATTACATTGATCAGTCAATGTCGTAAGGCTTTTTTTGTGAAAAAGATAAAAATCGAATTCTTGACGACCATCAAGTTAATTAATTCCGATCTCCCCTATACTAGAGTCAAGCAAGTGGGAAAAGCCTAAAGTACCAAGTAATTTACTCGAGTTTAGAAATTAATAGTCAAAACTTGACGGCCATCAAGTTAAATAAATCGAAATTATCCTATACTAGATTTAACAAAAAGAAAAACACATGGAGGAAAAAGACATGCAAAGATATATTTTACGTAATAAAAACCCAATCACATTAATTAGTGGAATTCTAATCATCATCGGTTTCTTCGCCCACTTTGCTTTAGAGAACGTCGCATTATTCAATACAACTTTCATTATTGCTTCGATCATAGGAGTTGCGCCAATCGCGATTCAAGCTTATCAAGCGCTACGAGTGAAAGTAGTGAGTATCGATGTTCTAGTCACAATCGCAGTTATTGGAGCATTCATTATCCAAAACTATGAAGAGTCCGCAATCGTTACTTTCCTTTTCCTATTTGGTTCCTTTTTAGAGCAACGTACGTTGAACCAAACGCGTTCTGCAATTAAAGAACTAACCGAAATGGCACCGGAAAGTGCATTGCTACAAATGGCAAATGGCGAGTTTGAAGAGGTTGAAGTAGACGATGTAGACGAAGGTGACATCTTACTTGTTAAAACTGGAGCGAAAGTACCAGTTGACGGAACGGTTTTAGTTGGTGAAGGTCACATTAACGAAGCGAGTATTACAGGTGAAGCTGTGCCAGTTGGAAAACACGAAGGAACAAGCGTGTTTGCTGGAACAATTTTAGAAAATGGGACGATTCAAATCCGTGCAGATCGTGTTGGTGAAGACACGACATTTGGTAAAATCATTGAATTAGTTGAAGAAGCCCAAGATTCAAAGTCCGAAGCGGAGCGTTTTATCGATCGTTTCTCAAAATATTACACACCAGCAGTATTAGTTATTTCTTTTATCGTTTGGTTCTTCTCTCGTGACGTTGAACTAGCGATTACCATCTTAGTTCTAGGTTGTCCTGGAGCACTCGTAATTGGTGTGCCAGTATCAAACGTTGCCGGAATTGGAAATGGTGCGAAAAATGGTGTCTTACTAAAAGGTAGTGAAGTCATCCATGATTTCAGCCGTGTCGACACAATGGTATTTGATAAAACAGGAACTTTAACAATTGGTAATCCAGAAGTTGCTGAGAAAGTATTTTATAGTGATGATACAGCAGTTGTTTTAGGCTACTTAGCAAGTATCGAGCGTGAATCCGATCATCCATTAGCAAAAGCAGTCTTGGCAGACATTGGTGAAACAAGCTTTTCACCAGTTGAGAACACAGAAGTTGTAAAAGGCGGCGGAATTGTCGCAAGTGTTAACGGCCACCGTGTCGCAGTTGGAAACGTTGCATTGATGGAAAAAGAACAGGTCCACTTAGACGGAAAAGTAAGACAAGATCTCGAGCGTTTTGAGAAAAATGGCAATTCACTTGTTTTGACTTCAGTTGACGGTGAAGTGAAAGTGCTGATGGGCATTCGTGATCAAATTCGTCCAGGTGTGAAAGAGAATTTACAAGAACTGAGAAAATTAGGAGTTAAGAATTTAGTTGTTCTATCAGGTGATAACCAAGGAACCGTTGACTTAGTTGCAGAAGAATTAGGATTGACTGAAGCACATGGTCACATGCTGCCAGAAGGAAAATCAGCTTATATTGAAAAGTTACAAGCACAAGGACAAATCGTTGCTTTTGTCGGCGACGGTGTCAACGATAGCCCATCTCTAGCACTTGCCGATATTGGAATCGCAATGGGAAGTGGAACGGATGTCGCAATCGAAACATCAGACGTCGTATTGATGAACTCAGACTTCAGCCACTTGCCACACGCACTTGGTTTAACTAAAGTAACTGCGTCAAACATGAGACAAAACATCTTTATCGCAATTGGAGTTGTTGCGATCCTACTACTCAGTGTACTTTTCAGTGACTGGATGAACATGTCGATTGGTATGCTGGTGCACGAAGGTAGTATCTTAGTCGTAATCTTTAATGGAATGAGACTTATGAATTACAAATTGAAAGATAGAAAAGCTATTTCAAAAGAACAAGCAGTAAATGCAAAGAAAATCCGAACAACTTAAGAAAACTTGATGACGGTCAATTTTTATTCGGACGATTCACGATATACTATAGATAGAAAAAGATTAAAGGAGCGAAACTATGACAACATTCAATGAATTATTCGAAAAAAACTTTGACACATTAGAACTTTATACAACAGCTATCACACGTGCACACGGAAAAAGCCATCCAGAAGCCTTTGACGTACGTAGAATTTTTGAAAAAATGACAGAAAAAGTAGAAGCAGCGGGTGGAAATAAACCTGATCTGGATGCAGAATTCGAAGAGCTACGTAAAGTGACTAATAATTACGAGGTTCCGAATGACGTGTGTCAAACATACGAAGGAACTTACAAGATGTTAGCTGAAGCCAATCAGGTTTACTCAGTCTAAGAGAGGAGAAATTATTATGAGAAAAGCAACACTTACACTAGAACCATTAGGATGTCCATCATGTATGCAAAAAATTGAGGCCGCTGTAAAGAGCGTTAACGGCGTCGCAAAAGATAGCGTTAAGGTGATGTTCAACGCAAGTAAAGTAAAAACAGACTTCGATGAAAGCACTGCAAAAATCGAAGACATCGAAAAAGCAATTGAAGACATGGGTTACCCAGTTATCAAATCTAAAGTTAAATAAGCTTAACTTATAGAAATAAAGTGTGAAAAAAGGAAGTAGACGCAGTTAAAATCGCGTCTACTTCCTTTTTTGCATTTATTTTCGTGTTTTTAATAATCTCAAGCCGTTCAAAATGACTAAAATCGTACTACCTTCATGAAAGACAACACCCAAAGGTAAATCCAACCAGCCAATAATGTTAAGTGTTATCAGGCTAATAATCACTGCGACTGAGAAAATGACATTTTGAAGAATAATTCGATTCAAACGGTGACTTAAATCATAACTATAGAAGAGCTTATTCAAGTCATTTTTAACAATCACCACTTCAGAACTTTCCATTGCAATCGAGGAGCCACTCCCCATCGCAATCCCAATTTCAGCATGCGCAAGAGCTGGAGCATCGTTAATCCCGTCACCAATCATACCAACGGATAAGTTTTCAGCCTGGCTATTTTGTACGAAAGTAATTTTATTTTCAGGTGTTAGATTCGCATGGTAATGCTCCAGACCAACTTCTTCTGCAACTTTACCAGCAACCTCATCATTGTCCCCAGTTAGTAAAACAACATCTACACCTCTTGCTTTGAAATCTTTAATCGCTTGTTTTGCTTCATTACGGACTTGGTCGGCTAAATTGAAATAACCAATAATTTCATTATCGCGCCCAACAAAAACGGACGTATAACCGGCCTGGCGATTCTTTCTAATCTCAAAAGGATCTTCGTAGTTGTCAAAACTTGAAGGTTTACCAACAAGTAGACTCCCTTTTCGCATGCCATGTCCAGAAATCTCTTCAACACTTTCGCGACGATCGACTAATTCCAAATTCACCTTTGGAAAAGCTTTAATAATTGCCTGTGCAATCGGGTGACTCGAGGATTGTTCCATATAAACGACCTCGCGAATCACGTCTTCCTCAGCCTGATAATTGACCACTTCAAAATCTCCAACCGTTAACGTCCCCGTTTTATCAGAATAAAGAATATTCATATGACTTAGTTCTTCCATAGCAGCACCGCCCTTGAAGAGCACGCCGTTTTTCGCACCGTTACTAATCGCACTCAAGGTCGCCGGTGTAGCCGACGCAACGAGCGCACATGGGCTAGAAACGGTTAAGAGAATCATGCCACGGTAAAAAGCTTCGGCAAAGGTATAGTCTTGAAAATATAAAATTGCGATAAATACTGGCACAATTAGTAAAACAGAAATGACGTACTTACTTTCAAAACGATCAATAAAACTTGAAATTTGAGAAGGGCTATTTTGCGCTTCATCAACCATTCGTATAATATTTGAAAAAATCGTCTCAGAGCTTAACTTGCTGACAGTTAAATGAAAGGCGTGCCCCTCGTTAATCGTCCCAGCGAAAGCCTCGTCTCCCTTATCTTTCTCAGTAGGAATCGATTCACCCGTTAAGGCAGCTTCGTTTACTAAAATGTGGCGGTCAACGTAACCGTCAATCGGCAGCTGAGCCCCTTTTGTTACCATTACAACATCGCCAACGACTAATGAATCAGTTGGAACTTCAACCGTTTCACCATTTGCTTGGATGAGCTGTGCCGTTGTCGGAACTTGCGCCATCAATTCTTCGATTGCCTTGGTACTTTTCCCAGTCGCGTATTCTTCCAATGATTCCGCCGCCGCAAAAATAAACAGCAACATCGCACCTTCAGATTCAAAATTAATCAAACTCGCACCCAAAGCAGATAAAATCATTAATAAGTCAACGTTCGGGCTTTTATTTTGAATCGTATCAACTACCGCGTCCTGAGCGGCAAAAAAACCGAGGAAGAAAATCGAGATATAGAAGAGATAGCGATTAACACCCGAACCTGCAAACATAAAACCAAACCCTGCTAAAAGAAAAACAATTCCAATTAGTAAAAACTGACCTCGCCGATTGTTAAGTAGAAAACTGATCATCACATGTGCTCCTTTTCAATAATGCTCTAATTTATAATCATTACAATTAATTATACTATTGAATGGAAAGAAAGCAAGCAAGGAATTTTGAAAAGAAAGAGAACAAAGTCTTTTTCAAACCCGATTTGTTTGTTAGGATTAAGCTCACGAAATGAAAAAGGGGAATGATATGGATATTGCGGTAGTTTTAGTTGTTGTGTTAGCAGTATTTTTAGGCTCCTTGATGCGAGCGACGTTTGGGTTTGGCGATTCGGTCATCAGCATGCCCTTGTTGGCCTTACTGCCGATTCCATTCTCAACATCAGTCGCCTTGGTGGGCTTAGTCGGTTTCACAGTCGCCTTATTTTTCGCAGTATCAGGTTGGAAAGATAAAGATCCAGTCGTTTTGAAAAAGTTATCACTCACGACAATCATAGGAATTCCGTTTGGCTTATTACTCGTACGCTTTGCTAGCCAGACGTGGATTAGTTTTATTCTGGGAATGTTATTGATTGGCTACTCAATTTTTTCTTTAACAGGTTCAAGACAGAGACAAGAAGAATTACAAAGACGCTTCAGTAATCCAAATTATTCCTATCCCTTTGGTTTCGCATCAGGCATGTTAGGTAGTGCCTACAATATGAACGGCATCCCAGTCGTTCTATATGCGACAATGCGTGATTGGAGTCCAAAGCAATTCACTGGGAATGTGCAGTCGCATTTTATTGTATCTAGCACACTGATTATTCTGAGCCACTTCATCGGTGGTTTCTGGACGAAGGAATTAGGGATTTATTACTTGCTTTCAATCCCAGCAGTTTTAGCGGCGATTGCTTTAGGGAACCGGATTTATGCAGCGATAAAAGTTGATCGGTTTAAGCAATATGTGTTTTACATTATTTTTGTTTTGGGTGTGTTTAATTTCTTGGAGATTTTTAGTTGAATTGTATGAAAACCTAACTTCTTTTCTAGGGTTAGGTTTTTTGTATTCACTAGGCTTCCTTTTCGAATTAATCGTCATAAATGTTATAATTAACCCAACTAACAAAGCACCATTCAACCGATCGGAGGAGAACATGATGGAAAGAGGAAACGTCCTAGTCATAGGAAACTCAGGCGTAGGCAAATCGACCTTAATTAATTCGGTTCTTGGCGATGAGATTGCGGAGACCGGTTACGGTAATTCTGGAACAACCGACAAGCTGAAAATTTACGAAAATGAAGAAATTCCTTTTAGAATCATCGATACGGTGGGTTTTGAACCTTCCTTTGTCAAAGCGCGTAGGGCAATAAATGCGGTCAAAAAGTGGTCAAAGGACAGTGCTAAAGAAGGAAATGAAGATAGTAAAATTAATGTGATTTGGTATTGCGTTGAGGGAACATCAAGTAAGCTGTTTCCAAAAGCAGTAAAGAACTTCGCTAGGGCAACCTCAATGTGGCGCAGCGTTCCGGTCATTGTGGTTATCACGAAATCTTATTCCGTTCCTGAAAGAGCGCAAAATATTGAGATGGTGAACCAGGCTTTTGTCAAAGAAACCAAATCTTTCAAAAACTTGAAGCACGTCATTCCAGTCGTCGCATCAACTTATACCATTAACGAAACAGCATTCGCTCCACCTGAAGGCATTTCAGAACTCATTGAAAAAACGAATGAGTTGATGCCAGAAGGAATAAAAGCTGGAGAGAAAGATGTCAGCCAGTTCAAGTTGAATCGGAAAAGAGCCTTAGCGCAAGGTGTGGTTGGCGTTTCAACAACCGCAGCGGTCACGGTTGGGGCAGTCCCGATTCCATTCGCGGACGCTTTGATTTTACATCCAATTGAAATTGGACAAATCAACGCCTTGGCTCGCTTATATGAAGTGAATAAAAATGAAGCCTCAAAGCAATTCTTAAATACGATCATCGAAGTTGGAACGGTTAGCGTCGCCGCAAAAACGGCCATCAGTGCGATTAAGGCTATCCCGGGAATTAATATCGCAGCCAGTGTTCTAAACGCAGTGATTGCTGGGGCGATTGTAGCCGCGATCGGACAAGGGTCGATTTACGTCTTCGAAAAAATTTACACCGGCGAAAAAAGCGTTGCCGATATCGATTGGGTAGAAAAAGCAATTGAATCAAGCATCTCCAATGAATTCATAGGAAAAGTCGAATCGATTTTAGAACAAGTTAGTAAGAGCGGTAATACTAAAGAAATTGGTAAATTGATTAGTTCGTTGATTGAGAATATGTTTAATAAGAAGTCGTGAAGTAGGAAGTTACAAAGATAGAAGATGAAAGAGCGAAACATCCTTTGGCGATAGTAAGGAGTTTTCGCTTTTTTTGTTATAGTTTGAGTGGGAATTGCGGAATTATTTCTCTATTAGTCCTTTAAGTTCCTTGTTATTCACATATTCAATACAGTCATCAACATTAATGTTTAATCCCCTTAACATAATCAGGTGAAAGAATTGTAAGGGGTAGTAATGACATGGTATAATAATTATCAAAGAGGTGAGCGTATGGCGACTGTTAAAACAAGAAAACAAGGAAATTCAATTATGATAACAATACCTGCAACACTAGGTATTGAAGAAGGGCAAGAATTTTTTATCATTAAGAAGGATAATGGGGCGATTACGATGATACCAAAAGTTGAAAATCCATTTTTAGTTGCTGAAGATGGTGCTTTTTATACTCCCGAAGAAAATATTGATTATATCCCTGCTGAAGGAGAGTTGGAAGATGTATAAACCAAAACAGCGGGATATTGTTATTCTAAACTTTGATCCATCGAAGGGTTACGAAATTAAAAAAAGACGACCAGCTTTAATTATGAGCAGCGATGATTATAATCGAACAACAAATCTTGTGATTGTTTGTCCGATTACTTCAACAGAAAAAGAACACCCATTTTTTATACCGATTGAATCCGAAAAATTTAACAATATTAAAAAAAGTAAAGTAAATACTAACCAGGTATTCTCATTCGATTACACTAAACAAGCGAGTCGCAATATTCAGTATTTGGATACATTGGAAGAAGAAAAGTTTTATGAAATAGCTCAAATGTTTATGCATAACTTTTCATTCAAGTTATTGTAAAAAATGAGCCTGCTCCTCTATTCACTGGTACAGTAGGAATTGGGAAGTATGCTTCAACTTCTTTCACAATATCGGGATCAACCAGTCATTTTGGATATATTTATCGAACAGGTGATATAACATTTTACTTTAATATGAAAAATTCAAAAGGTGAGGTGATCTACATGAAAAAAGTTTTTTAATCGCTTCTCTAGTTACGCTGGCTTTAATAGCAACTTTCTTTCTAATTAATCTAAAAGAACCAGCGGAAATTCAAATGAAAGTTGCAATCCTTGGAGAACCCAATGATAAACAAAGCGATATCTTCATTTATGATCCGATATCGCTTGCGGATCTGGAGTCAGAAACGTTCACTGAGACAAACTATCGAAATGCTGAAGCGTTATTCATTTATCCAGAATACTTTTATCAAGTCTCTCAAGAGTCTTATCGAAAATATTTAAAAGAAATTGCTCACTCTATTCCAGTTGTATTTGTAGACGCGGGAAACTTTATGTCACGTTCACTTTTTGATACGGATCTTTCATATGAAGAGATTGTAAAAGATTCAGGCTTCAATGAGCATACTCAAACAATCTATTATTTTGCGAATGGTGACGACGCTATTTTCCGAACTGATGGAGATGGATTAGAAAATCAGCAAGCTTTAGTCAAGGCGATCAACCTGATGCATTCGACAAATTCCTACGCTGAGTGGCAAAGGCAATTAACGTTGAATTAAATATAAGAGCCACAATCGTTTAGGTACTTGGTGAACGTTTGCGGCTTTTTCAATACGCGTCCTTATCTGAATAACAAAACCAGCGAGATATGTTATACTTTTCCCAAACAGATAAGGTGGGGTTAATATGGAATTTGAAGCAGTCATGGCCGAACTAGAGTCATTCGCAACACCACATTCGAAGAAATCATACATTTCACGAGGGGCGAAGGAGCCGGTTTGGGGTGTAGCGACTGGGAAAATGAAGCCTATGTCAAAAATAATTAAACAAGATCAAGTATTAGCAGAAAAATTATATGCGACTGGAGTTTTTGACGCAATGTATTTTGCCGGTGTTATTGCCGAGCCAAATACGATGACCGAAGCTGATTACGAACGTTGGATGGACGATGCTTATTTCCATATGCTCTCAGACTCAGTGGTCTCCGTTACGCTTTCCGAATCAGATATAGCAGAAAAAGTAGCTGATAAATGGATTAAAAGTGGGGAAGATTTGCGTATGTCAGGTGGTTGGAGTTGTTATTGTTGGTTACTAGGGAGCCGCAAGGACGAAGAATTTTCAAAAGAAAAATTGACTGAAATGCTTGCTTATGTGGAAGAACATATTCACGATATGCCTGCGCACGCCAAAGATGCGATGAATAATTTTGTCTATACTGTCGCGACTTCTTACGTTCCTTTGCATGAAGAGGCTAAGGAAACAGCGAAACGCATTGGTAAATTGGAAATCGAACGTGAGAATAAAAAGCCTAAAATCTTGTATGCTTTTGAGAATATTCAAAAGCAAGTTGAGAAGGATCGAATCGGCTTCAAAAGGAAATATGTAAGATGTTAAAAGAAAAGCTTGCATTTATTTCTAGACATGTTATAGTTAACTCCTAGTAAGTTTTGAGTTGTAAGAACTATATATTAAGATCATATACATGCGATAATATCGCTTCTTGCCTTGCAATATTACTAAGAAAAAAATGTGCTTTGGCACGAGGAGGATATTATTTATGGAAACAGGAACAGTTAAATGGTTTAACGCAGAAAAAGGATTCGGATTTATCGAACGTGAAGGACAAGAGGACGTATTCGTACATTTCTCAGCAATCCAAACTGACGGATTCAAATCTTTAGACGAAGGACAAACAGTTAACTTCGACGTAGAAGAAGGTAACCGTGGACTTCAAGCAGCTAACGTAACAGTAGCTTAATTCCAAACTTAATAACGCTTCTTAGATGGATCAAACCGTCTAAGGAGCGTTTTTTTGTTTTAAAGTTCAAAATTATATCAGAATTTACCCTTCATTGTGATATAATGTACAAAATAAGGTTCATTAATTCAAGGAGGATTCAATCATGAAAATTGACGATATTATGCAAGTTCTACAAGATCAAATGAAGGTTGCTGTTTTTGCGACCGTCGACGAAAATAATCAACCTCATGCTCGTCACGCTCACGTTGGCGTTGCGAACGAAAAAGGGGTCTTCTTTATGACTCACCCAAGAACTAATTTTTACAAACAGCTACAAAAAAATCCTAAAATCGCAATTACTGCTATGTCAGAGGATGGCTATTTAATTCAAGTCATTCGTATCGAAGGTGAAATTCGCGAAATTGGTAAAGAACACTTAGAAGAAATTCTGGCCGGAAACCCATATGTCAAACACGTTTACCCAGATAACAGAGAACGTCAAGGTGCCCAAGTATTCCAGTTGTATAAAGGAACAGGTTTCTACCACAGCATGACGCAAGGCCACCGCTATACATTCGAGATTAATGCAGAATAGACACTGATTTGGATGGGAAAAAATGGGACAAACTCCATCATAAAATTCTCGAGTTTGTCCTTTTCAACTAAAGTATGGCAAACGTAGCGTAACAATCCCATAGTTCACTCTTTCCAATCCACACACAGAAAAGGACGCATGAGAAATCATGCGTCCTTACTCATTACTTCTTCTTATCCGCATAAACCGCCATTGCATCGCGCATGAAGATTGCTAACCCTTCACCAAATTTATCAATATTCTTCGTGAAACGTGGGTCATCAATATACATTTGGCCAAGTCCTTTGAAAGCCTCTAATGAATAGCTGTTTCCCATCGTATTCAAATACTTAAACCATTTATCAATCCCATTTTGGGCCTCAATCGAAGCTGGCTCAAGCTGTCGCAATTCAGCTAAATGACGAAAAATCTCATTAAACCGTTCTTGGTCAAACTCAGTCATACTCTTTGCTTTTTCATTCGCTTGATTGACCGCTTTATCTCCCCATTTTTCACGTGCTTCTTGTTCGTAAGGATTGTGGCTAAAATCAAAGCCTTCAAATTTTTCTTTATTCGACATCGTTATCTCTCCTTTTTCATATTGTAAACTTTTTTCAATCGTCCTTATCATTTTTTCAAGACGCGATTTTCTGTCCAACAGCATGCCATGTTGGATTTCTAAGGCCTCTTGTCGCTCGAAAGTTGGACGTTCAATAATCTCTTTGATCTTTTTCAAAGGGAAATCGAGTTCCTTGAAAAATAAAATTTGCTGAAGCATCTCAAGATTCTCGTCAGAATATATGCGATACCCAGCTTCCGTGGTGTCATCAGGAACTAGCAGGCCAATCTCGTCGTAATGGTGCAGCGTTCGTACGCTAATCCCAACTAAATCAGCAACTTCTTTAATTTTCATGGTTTTACTCTCCCTTCTTGTACTATAATAGAGTATAACGTAAGGTGAGAGTCAAGGGGAAATACAAAACATCATATCAAAAGGAAGCGACTATGAAAAATAATATTAATAATATCGTTTGGTTTTTAGGGCTGCTAGTTGTCGTCGGGCTTTTAGTTTTCTTTCCGAATCAGGAAAAAGATCCGATTACATTCAAGGACGCGATGAATCAGGCGTTCCCAGCTGAACAAGACTATCCCAAAATGATTGTGGTTGATGGGACAGGTCAAGGAGAAAAGGCAACCGAGGTGAAGAATCCAGAAGTGATTGCTGAACTGTTAGAAATAGCGGGAGCGATGATGTTGGTTCCAAGTGTTGACTTACCAAGCTCTGATTATCGAATCGAATTGTATCTGAATGAAACTGATTATATCGGTCATATGATTACAATCAGTGAACGAAGAAATTTAATCTTAATTGGTGGCTCAGCATATAATGTTGTATCAGATAATCTGTTATTAGAAGAATTAAAAAAGAGTTTGCTCAATTAAATTGAGCAAACTCTTTTTTATCTCATTATTGTTTTGGTACATAATTCATATCATTAAACAGCGTCGTTCTTTCTTTGTCAGTTAAATCGCGCCATTCACCAATTGGAAGATTACCTAATTCGATATTCATAATCCGAATTCGCTGCAGTTCTTTAACCGTATAATCCAAAGCAGAACACATGCGACGGATTTGACGATTCAAGCCCTGAGTCAAAATAATCTTAAAAGTATACTTTGAAAGTTTTTCAGTATAACAAGGCAGAGTTTTCGTGTCTAGAATCTCAACACCAGCAGACATTTTTCTCAAAAAGTCAGCCGTAATTGGGCGGTCCACTTTTACGATATACTCTTTTTCATGACGGTTTTC
>CAZLGI010000027.1:0-7596 GCA_964558995.1 uncultured Carnobacteriaceae bacterium
AGCGATGACAATGGCTGACCGTATCGTAATCTTGAAGGATGGTTTCATCCAACAAATCGGTTCTCCGAAAGAGGTTTATGACACACCTGTAAACTTATTCGTTGCTGGCTTTATCGGATCACCTGCGATGAACTTCTTCAATGTTGTATTGAAAGATGGCGTAATCACAGACGATAAAGGATTGAACATTACAATCTCAGAAGGTAGCCGTAAAATGCTGGAAGAAAAAGGATACAACAACAAGAAAGTTGTTTTCGGTATCCGTCCAGAAGATATTCAAAGTGAACAAATTGTTATCGAAGCAAACCCTAACTCAACTGTAAAAGCTGAAGTTCAAGTATCTGAATTACTTGGTGCTGAAACAATGTTATACAGCCGTGTTGGTGATACAGAATTTATCTCACGTGTAGATGCTCGTGACTACCACGAACCAGGTTCAACAGTTGAACTAGCATTTAACATGAACAAAACACATTTCTTCGATCCAGAAACTGAAGAAGTTATTACATTTATCTAATCTGATATCTCTATTTTCTTACTCAATAGTACCATCCTCCACCTGAAAAAGTGCCGGAACATAATGTTCCGGCACTTTTTTCTATTCTTCGTTAAAAGCTTCATCAATTGTAATTCCATCTTGCACCCAAACCGATACTGACCTACCATAAACTAAAAATTCACCAAAACCTTCATCGTCGATGTCAATTTTTTCGTCACGGTTGCCCGTATAGTCCGCAAAAGTTTCTCCGGCATACTGTTCGCCAACAAACATTCGCTTCACCCCATCATCTCCTGTCGAGAGTAAGGTCGCCAAGCCATAAGGATGCTCCTCATTTCCTAAACGTGTCCAACCAATCAAAGTTGCCTCATCAAAATAATCTTGCTGCTCACCATATGCATGGTTATTTCTCAAATACAGCAACTTGTCTAACTTGCCTCTTTGCTCTTCTGACAAGCCTCGTTCATTTTTCATCCCGTAGTAATCCCCATAAAATAAACATGGAAACCCTTCGTCCCTTAACAAAATAAATGCATAAGCATGTAATTTGAACCAAGCTTCAACAAATGATTCTAGTGACTGACCCGGTTGTGAATCATGATTATCGACAAACGTGACCGCATGCGTTGGCATATCACTAATTAGCGTATCATTTAACAACTCTCGTAAATCATAACCTTCCTCGTCTTTTGAAGCTTGATGGAAATTAAAATGCAAGCCGACATCAAACAAGTCAAAGGTATAATCCGTTGCCTCTAGATATTCTTGCAAGGCTTCTTGATTACTAATCCAATATTCCCCAACGACAAAAAAATCTGGTCGCCCATTTTCACGAATATCAGCCACAAGGTCACGAATGAAGTGGTAGTTAATGTGCTTAATCGCATCCAAACGGAAACCGTCTACCTTTGTTTCATCAATATACCAATTGGCCCATTTTTTAATTTCTTCAACCACATCGTCCTGTTCATAATCAATATCCGCAAACATCAAATAATCATAATTGCCAAACTCGCTATCAACCGTCTCGTCGTCACTCCAGCCTTTATCCGTTCCTTTGATCAAATAAATGGCTTCTTTTTCATTTTCTTGATTGTAATCCGTTCCGCTAAAATGCGTCCAATTCCATTTAAAGTCTGAGTGTTTATTATTGCGTCCTGGAAAACTAAATTTCGTCCAACCTTCAATTTCATATGCTTCTGATATTTTTTCTTGACGATTATCTGGATTAACTTCGTAGGCCAAGAAACGCTCTGTCTCGTCTGCTCCTGCCTTATGATTCAACACCACATCAGCATAGACAAAAATTCCTTCGTCATGCAAGGCATTAATCGCTGACAGATATTCTTCCTTCGTCCCATATTTAGTCCGGACGGTGCCTTTTTGGTCAAATTCACCTAAATCATACAAATCATAAACGCCATAGCCAACATCATCCTGCGATGTCCCCTTATAAGCTGGTGGTAACCAAACCGCAGTCACACCTATTTTTTTCAAACGAGTGGCGTCTTCCTTTAATTGCTTCCAAAACTGCCCATCATTTGGTAAATCCCATTCAAAGTATTGCATCATTAAGCCATTCTCAGTCATAACTCACACTCTCCTATCACAATACACTTGATACCTCATTATACCGTATTTTTATTTTTTATACTAAATTTGGCTTTTTTTGTGATAAAAGAGGGAGGGGTTTTGTTGCTTAAAATCGTTCGATAGAGACCTTTTTTCAAAAAAAGAACAAAGGGGTTGACATTAGTTCGAATTCGAGATATTATTATTATGCAAACAAGAGGAACGTACTTTGAAAGGGGAACGATATATATGGAAGCTTCACTAAGAGGAATTCACCACATTACGGCAATTACAAGTAGCGCAGAGAAGATTTACGACTTTTTTACCAACGTTTTGAGCATGAGGCTCGTTAAAAAGACCGTCAACCAAGATGATATCCAAACGTATCATTTATTTTTCGCCGATGACAGAGGGACTGCTGGGACGGACATTACGTTCTTTGACTTCCCAGGTATTCAAAAAGCGACGCGCGGAACGAACGAAATTTTCCGATCTGGTTTACGTGTCCCTAGCGATCGTGCATTAGAGTATTGGATTAAACGTTTTGAGCATTATGGCGTTGAACACTCCGGCATTGAAGAGCAATTTGGTCGTAAAGTCATTAACTTCCATGACTTTGATGAGCAATTGTACCAATTAATTTCGGATGAAAACGATAATGGCGTTGAAACAGGAACGGCTTGGTTGAACGGTCCAGTACCGACTGAGTTTGGAATCACTGGTTTAGGTCCCGTTCACGTCCGCATTGCTGATCTTGATTTTTATAAACAAGTTTTACAAACCGTGCTTGGCTTCCGCGAGACTGCCAAAGACGGCAGCCGCTATCTATTTGAAACTGGGAAAGGCGGGAATGGTGGTTCAATGGTCGTTGAACATAATACCGTGCTACCTCCTGCACAACAAGGTTACGGCGCGATTCACCACATGGCTTACAGTGTGGGAACAGGTCGCAAAGAATTGGATGCATGGATTGAGCGTATGAACGGTTTCAACTTCCCTACGTCGGGCTATGTTGACCGCTTCTACTTCGAATCCTTATATGCCCGCATCGCAAACGGCGTGTTATTCGAATTCGCGACCGACGAGCCTGGCTTTATCGATGACGAAGAGTCTTACGAAATCTTAGGAGAAACACTTGCCCTACCACCTAAATTCCGTAACCACCGCGAAGAAATCGAAAAACTAGTCCGTCAATTCGACACAACCCGAAGCACAAAAGAATTTGAAAAAGAGTACTTTGGCTTTGATGCTTAAAGTTTGATTAAAAGAGAACGGATCATTCCGTTCTCTTTTTTGTTTGGGCTGGGGATGGTGTAGCCTCGAGTGGCTATGGAGTTTGGCAGATCTTGCTCACCTTTTTCACGAGTTTTTAACTTGATTTGAAAAAGATTAGAAAACCCCTTTCAAAACTTTTGTTTATCCGTTAGAATAATAGACAATGATGTTGAAAAGCGAGGCAGATAAATTGAAGTCCAAACGTTTCCTATTATTGGTTCTTCCCGTGACTATTTTACTTTCTGCTTGTCAAAGTGTCTTCGCTATAGATTCCGAACCAAACGTAGCGGTAACTGTCTCTAACGATGTGGAAAACTATCACCAAATTGTCACTGTTAAAAACGAAACCAACTTAAATGATGAATTAAAAACAACTTATTCAGCTACTGAAGCTGTTCTTTTTCCTGATCAAGCCATTGCTTATGGTTCCCGAATTTTTAAGGGCACAGACATGGCTTCTTTTAAGACGAGTATGTTTAGCTCTCCTGATGCGGCTTATGAGAAAACGAACCAGGAAGATTGGCAAGCAGCCACAACTACTGGCCCGCTTTTTTCAAATTTAGAGGTCTATCCTTATGCGAGCTTCATTGATATGAGTGACGTTTTTATAGAAAAAGGAGAGCTGACTTCTTTGGATAATCATTATGCCATCAACTATTTTGGCTCTGACCCGGAAGTTAATCGCGCGATTTCTGAGACTTTGAATAAATTTCCTGTTGCGAACACAGTTTATGAAGCAAGCATTTCGATTGATAAAGAGACGCAGCTTATGACATCCTTTTCGCTGATTATCAAAACGGATCGTCAGACTCAGGAGATAAAAAGTCATTTCTCAAAGCATAATCAACAGACACCAAAAATATTTCAATAAAAAAAACGAGCCACATTTAAATAAAATGTGGCTCGTTTTTTTATTCGCAGGCTAAACGGTAAACGGCTTCGGCATAAATATCCATTGCGGCATAAATGTCTTCCAATGCCATGCGTTCGTTTGGTCCGTGCAAAGTTGCTTCTGCGTGAGGAAGTTGTGCTCCAAAGGCAACACAATTCGTCATCGTTCTTGCGTAAGTTGCACCACCAGAAACAATTGCTTCTCGCATGTCACCTGTTTTTTCCTGATAAGTCGCCATCAAAGTTTTCACAAGTGACGTGTCTAAAGGGACGTAAAGAGGTGCAATATAATCGTATTCTTCATAAGTTAAATCGTATTTTTCGGCAGCTTTTTGTAATTTTTCTTCAATCAACGCTTTTTCAATGGTAACTGGGAATCGGATGTCGACGCCGATGACGGAGCCAGTCTCAGTCACATTTAAAGTCGCTGCGTTACAAGTCAGTTTACCTGATGCCTCGTCTTTGATTTCACCAAAAACCGCTAAACCACGCCCGTCTTCTTGAATCATTTCGCTCAAAAAGCGTAGGTCATTACGATTATCGATTGTTTGCAAAGCCGTTGCCAGCTGCACAATCGCATTAATGCCTTCTGGTGCATTTTTAGTATGAACCGATTTTCCAGAAACATGAACATGATCGGCGTCTTGAATGAAATTGTAGCCGAGTTTTTCCAATTCGCCCGCCAATTGATCTGCCAGTTCGCCAGTATAATCTGCGTCTTCCGGCACCACGTTCATCGCGTCCCCAGCTTTTAAGCGGTAGTTAGATTTTTCATTACTGTGTAGCTTCACTTGTAGTAAGCCTTTTTCAGCAAAGGTTACTGGGAATGTTGAATCCGGCGCGAATCCCATTGTTGCCGTTTCTTCTTTTTCATTATAGCGAGTTAAACAGCGCCATAGATTTTCCTCGTCGACGCCAAAAATAAAGCGAACGCGTTTATTGAACGTTTTTCCCGCATCCATCAAGGCTTTGACCGCGTATAGAGCTGCGATTGTTGGTCCTTTATCGTCCTGGGTACCACGTGCGATAATAAAACCGTCCTTCACTTCTGGCTTGAATGGGTCGCTGTTCCACAAGGACAAATTGCCTGGCGGTACAACGTCTAGGTGGCACAAAATCGCCAGTAATTCCTCACCTTCGCCAATTTCAGCGTAGCCGTAATAGCCTTCAGGTTCGATAAAGGTCCGAAAACCTAAATCCTCGGTTATTGCGATTGTTGCTTCTAAAGCTTCTTGGATCGCCGTGCCAAAGGGAGTTTTCCCAGTTGGATCCTCTTGTAAAAATGACGGATATGATAAAATCGTTTTTAATGCATCGATCGCTGCTTCTTTATGTTCTGTTTGAATAAATGTTTCCATTCAATTCCCTCCCCTTTGATTCTTCTATTATACATGTTTGTCAGTATTTTTAATAATAACAGCTGCACCCATGCCGCCGCCAATGCAAAGCGACGCGACGCCGTATCTGAGATTGCGTTCTTTCAACAAATGAATCAACGTCACTAAAATCCGGTTCCCGCTCGCACCAATCGGATGGCCTAGCGCAATCGCTCCACCTTTGACGTTCGTTCGCTCCTGAATATAATCTTTCGTCACGCCGAATTCCTCCGATAACTCATGGATCACACCAAGACTCTGTGCCGCAAACGCCTCATTCAATTCAAAAATATCAATATCAGAAAAAGACAAACCTGCGCGTTCAATCGCACGCTTGATTGCTGGAACAGGGCCTAAGCCCATTTCGGAAGGCGAGACACCACCTTGGCCGATGCTAATAATTTCAACGAGTGGCTTTAGCTGGTGCTTGTTCAAGTAATCTTCCCCCACGATTAAAGTTGCGCTTGCGCCATCATTAATCCCGGATGAATTCCCAGCCGTTACCGTTCCGTCCTTTTTGAAAGCAGCCCGCAGTTGAGAGAGTTTTTCCAAATTTGTTGTGCGGTTTGGATATTCATCGGAGGCGACGATAATAGTTTCTCTGCGATTCTTCGTTTCGACCGAAACGATTTCTTTGTTAAAAGCCCCTGCATCCACTGCCGCAATCGCTTTTTGTTGAGAGGTCCACGCGAATTGATCTTGTTCTTCGCGTGTGATGCCGAATTTCTCGACGATATTTTCGGCCGTAACGCCCATGTGGTAGCCTTGAAACGCATCCGTTAAGCCATCATCCATCATGTGGTCCTTCACCGTGAAGTTGCCCATTTTCATACCCGTCCGTGTTCGTTCTGGAATTAGAAAAGGCGTCTGACTCATCGACTCGACCCCACCGGCAATGATCGCATCGCTTTCGCCGGCTTTAATACTCGTATAGGCATTCATAACCGACTTCAAGCCACTCCCGCATACCATATTGATAGAATAAGCTGGAACAGTTTCAGGAATTCCCGCCTTGATTGATGCCTGACGCGCAACCCCTTGCCCTTGTCCAGCCGGGAGCACATTGCCCAAAATTACTTCATCAATCTCTTCTGCTTTGACATCGCTCGCTTGCAGCACCGCCTTAATGACGTAACTGCCCAATTCACCCGCAGAAACATCTTTTAATGCACCTAAAAAATTGCCAATCGGCGTACGCTTGGCACCTGTAATATATATTTTAGTCATAATATGTATCCCTTCGACTTTTTTATTTATCATAGCACACATGAATCATCGGATTCGTTATTTTTTCCATAAGAAAGCGTCACAAGTTGCGATGTTGTGGTGGAACGTGGGAAGTAATTTCGGATTTTCGAGGTGAACACTCTCAAAAAAATAGAAGGGCCGCTAGTTAGCTGCCCTTCTACCCCTTATCCAACTCATCTATATTATTTGCCATTATACTCTTTTAAGAAATCAACATACGTTTCTAAATTTGCTAGCATATCAAACATCGTTGCACACTCTTTGTAAACTTGAGCGAGTTCTAAGAAACGTTCTTCGGAGTAATCGTCCGGGTAAGAGTCCGTCTTCCAAGAAAAGCGAAGAGTTGTGTTCAAATTATCTGCTGTTTTAGCAATTTCTTCTAGTGCATCAATCTTTTCTTGGATGCGATCGTCTTTTGATTCTTCCATTAAGCACGTTAGTTCATTTATCGTTGCTTGATAGAATAAAATCGTCTCATAGATTCTACAACGGAAGGTAATGCTAACGCGGTTATAGTAGCCACATTTGATTAATTCGCGTAGATGTATATTTACATCACTAATCGTTCGCATTAATTCACTTTGCACATGCTCCAGATGTTCTGTAACTTGACAATAGGACGTCACTTTCGTGCGGCTAACATCGATATACTCTGCACTCATAATAAACCCTCCTTTTGTTTTTTTCATTTATCAGTTAAAATAATAGTAGTCCGACATCCCCTTCAGTTATTCT
>CAZLGI010000027.1:7696-14087 GCA_964558995.1 uncultured Carnobacteriaceae bacterium
TACATAAGTTTCATTTTCTAACCAAATAGTCGCAAATGAATATTTTTAATGGAAGGACCGATGAACTTTGACAAATAAGGCTTCTAAAAAAACACCAATAGGCGATACATTGAAAAAAATTCGCAAAAATAAAAATTATACACAAAAGTTTGTAACGGAAGGTGTTATTGGCCAATCTGCTTATTCTAAAATTGAACGCGGCTTCATTGAACCGTCTATTTCTAAATTTCAGAACATCCTTCGACGTTTAGATATGGAAGAAGAAGAGTTTCGTTACTTAATGGGACAAGAATTAAGTGAGCGCGAGGAACTGATTCAATCCTTTTTCCTTCAAAATTACAATGATCAAACCATTTTAGAAGGTATCAAAGCACGAGTGAAGGACTATCTGGTTGAAAATAATGATTACCTCCTACAAGATATTTTCTATATTTGTGAAGCGCTCCTCTTGATTATCAAAGATCGAGATTATAAAAAGGCTGCGACCTTTGCAAACAAAGTCTGGAAACGATTAGAAAAATATGATCAATGGTATTTAATGGAGTTTCGTTTAATCAACTCAATCTTGTTTATTTTTTCGGTCGAAAGTGTTTTGGAAATCGCTGATCGGATGAACAGTCAGTTAAAGGCCTTTAACTCACGCGAAAGTCGAGTTATTTTGAACAACCTGCAAATTAATATTTCCCTTGTCTTGATTCGAAACGGTGCCTATGATAGCGCCTTGAGTCACCTTAATGAATTGTCGCAACGCTTCAGAGAGGAACGCAATTACTACTTACTCGCCATTGTCTATATGAGAAAAGGCATTGCCCTTTCTTTACTAAATAATCCAGAGGCAGAAATCTTTTTGGAAAAATCTTTACGATTGGTAGAGGCTTTTGATGAAAAAGATTTGGAATTGGCTTTCTTGGATGAAATCAAATATTACACAACAGGAGAGGACTAATAAAATGAAGAAACGTGTGCTTGCAACACTGATAGCTGGTGTTTTTTTCTTATTGGCCGGCTGTCAAAATCAAATTAACAAAGAATTTTTGAATCGACTCAGTGATCTGCAAGAGTTCGAACGCACTGAGACAAGCTTGTCATTAACAAACCTTGAAATTGACAATGATTCAGAAATCGGAATATTGACCCCTTATATTCAAAGTGGTCTCGAAGCAATGGCATTCCAAGCGACGATTCAAAAAGATCAGACCGATCCAGACCTCATGTCTCTGGAAATCGCACTTCAAGCTGCTGGGCAATCTAGTCCCTTAATAGACGGTGTGATTCAAGATGCGCACCTTATCCTAGACGCTGAAGACTATATTAATTTACTTCTACTGACCGTTATGCCGACACAGGACTATATTGCTTTGCAACGCCTTCAAATTGATTACAAAAATCGTTTTATTATTTTTGAAAACATTAAAGAAGAAGAGAGCACGGACGATACGCTGTCTGTTAAAAATCTCTTGGATACTCGAAAACGGTTCTTGGATTTAGATGCGAGCCATTTCACAGAAACTGACACCAAACTCTCTGTCACGCTTGGCCCAAATGAAATCCAAACCTTATTTGAACCTCTACTGACAGAAGTCGAGCTAAAAAATCAGCTCTCGAACTTAGACGATATGGCTATCACCATCACTGTCAGTAAAGACGAGCCACTTGTGTCCATTTTGCTTAACTTGGATCAAGTAGAATTCGGAATGTTTTCAAAAATCGGCTTCGACATGACGATGACCTTCAGTGATGAACAGGCAAGCGTTAATGCTCCTGATCCGGCCTTAGTGTCGTCACAAGAACAACTACAACTGCTACTTATGCCAGAATATGATGATGGTTTTTCAGAAACGGGTTACCCTGCTGAGCTATTCGAAGAGGTTTTAGACACAATTAAGATAAATCGCAACGATTGGAATCGCTCGACGGGCCGTGATTTGCTAGACGCTTATCGCATGTTACTCACCGAGGAACAATATACAGAACTAGAGAAGGCTTTGGATGTCCCAACCTTGTCGCCTGTTCTTCATACACCGTCCTCCTATCCGGTAACAGAAAAAGCTCCCTCTCCTTCCGGCTTAGATCAGACACGATTTGACGCGCTAATTGACAGTGTCACCACTTACCGAGATGCCCAAACAAAAGCCAGCGCGCAAAAAACGCTCGACCAGTATCACAGCATTCTAAACGAAAGCCAGTACGAACAGCTTGAAAAAGCATTAGATATCGAAAGTTTACCAGAATAGAAAAAGGTTGTGGCCTGCCAATTTAGCAGTGTCCACAACCTTTTTTAGTCTCCAAACGTTAAGAATAAAATTGCCGCTATGATAAATGCGTAACTCAAACGTTCTAGATTTCTCTTTTTATTTGCTTCAATTTCAATACCTGCGCGTTGTTGCTTGATAATCCATAAATTAATTCCCAAACTCACAAGCGAAATTAAAATTGCGATAACATATTTATCCAATCGAGACACCTTCCTTTTCTCTAAGGTTTCGAATCATATCGACATGCGGAATGCCATCTTCTAAATATTCCTCAGAAATGACCTTAAAACCAAACGCCCCATAAAACTTTTCTAAATGAGCTTGCGCCGATATTAAAATCGGTAGCTCGCCATAATGATCATCACAATAAGAAATCGCGGTCTTCAACAATTCCCGACCCTTATTTTGTTTACGATGGCGCGGACTGACAATAATGCGACCGATTTTCATAAGGGATTCTCCTGGAATAATCCGTGCATAGGAAATTAATTCGCCATCCACTTCATTGAAAAGATGCAGACTAACTAAATCCCATTCATCGACATCTTGATAAGCACACTCCTGTTCAACAATAAACACCTCTGTGCGCAAAAAGTAAATCGCATGCAGTTCTTTCACCGTTAAATCCTCAAAGGCTTTTAATTGCCACATCTCATCCACCCATTTCCCAAAAATAATTTGTATGATTAGTATACGGTATTTTCCCCAAACAAAAAACCCCGAAGCTCGAGGTTTTAAATGTTTATGATCCAGTCTAATTCTGCCAAGGATATTAAAGATAGATTCATACCTAACTCCTCACATGCTGCTTCGAATTCATTCCAGAGAAACGGGCCTTTCACAGATTCCATTTGGCGATCAATAATAAAGTACTCATGACTTTCTTTTCGTTCCTTTTCAAGAACAATAAACTCATCATTCCAATTCAAACTGATAAAATAGCCAGGGATGTTCCCGGTTGGATAGTGATACGAAGCTGGCAAATGGAACAAGTTCGTTCCTGATGCGCATTGACGCAGGAAAAGGTCTCCTTCTACGGGAATCTTAAATTTTACGGCTCTTGCCAACTCAGGAAATAAACGGGCATTCCATTCCATACTTTCACCACCTATTTATATTTTATAAAACCGCTTTCACGACTATAAGTACAAGTATACCTACTTCTAAAAAGAAAGTATAGATGAAACCTAAAAATTTAATATTATCGTAACAATTGAGATAATTATTCGGAAGTGAAGGGCTTTCTTAAGTTTTTACTCCGTTTTTTACACTGTTTTTTCCGATAAAGGAGAATAATTTTACTTCATTCCTGTTTTTGATTACAATGATAGTATAGGGAGCGCTTACTAGACCTCTTTGAGTAAGTTCGCTCTATAAATATAAATGGTTAACAGTCAATTGAAGGAGGAAAAAATGATGAAGCAACTCAGTAAATTTCCGAACCAAGAACTTCTAACTGCACAAGGACCGTTTGTTTCAATTTATCAATCGGTAGAGATGACGGCACCGAACACAGAAGCCGAAGAAATTAAATTCAAAAATCACCTCAAAGATGCCAAAACACGCGTGAAAAACGAATGTGAGGGCTCAGTATGTGATGATTTACTTGCACAACTAGACCGTGTTCCAAATAACAAGAGTTTTTGGAATCTAAATCGCGGTGGCGCTGTGTTTTTCTTTACACCAGAAGAGACCTACTACTATGCGGTAGCAACACCCCTACCTGATCAGGTAGCGTTTGGCGACCGCCCATTGATTTTACCATTGATTGAAAATTTCCAATATATCGAAAATTATTATTTATTAGGCTTAACCAACCAAGATTTCAAGTTATATCGAGGAATTTTGGATCGTATCGAGCCTGTTGAATTAGACGAAGACGCGCCAGATACTCTTGAAAAGGCATTGGGAGACGAGCTTGTTCGTGGTTCCCAGTTAAACTCTGGAGGCGGCAGCGGAAGCGTTCATAGTATGAATGAGAAAAGTGATGAATTAGACATTGACCAAGAAAACTACTTCCGTGCCGTAGATAAATATGTCTTTGAAAACTTTAACCAACCAGAACAGATTCCTTTAATTCTGTTCTCTCTGACAGAAAACCAATCCGTGTTCCGTCAGTTATCGAAAAACACCTTCCTTCGAGATAATCGTATTGAATTATCCCCTGCGCAATTAAACGACGCAGATATTCAAAGGGAAGCTGAGAAATTAATTAAGCGTGTGCTATCAGAGCTCCATAGCGAAAATATTAATCGCTATGAGGAAACAACGCCTCAATACAAACTCGGCGACCAACACCAAGACTTAGCAACCGCAAGTCTTGAAGGACGAATCGAGAGCTTATATGTCGAAAAAAACACACATAAAAATGGCACGATTGACGACAACGGACAAGTTAGTGATGAAGGAAACGAAAACCTCTTAAATCAGCTTGCCTTAAACGTCCTACGCACAAATGGTAAAGTTTACGTCTTAGATCGGGCACAAATGCCAGGCTTAAAAGACGTAGCAGCCATCTTACGGTATTAAAAAGAGGAGGAATGTATATGTTAAAAATTGGTATTATAACCGGAAGTACGCGTCCTGGACGCAACAGCTTAAAAGTCGCAACGAAACTAAAAGAGTGGGCAGATAAACGAGGAGACGCAGAATACGAAATCGTTGATATTGCTGACTTCAATTTACCGCTCTACAACGAGCCAATCTCGGCTGCCTATAGTCAAGACTATCAAACGCCTGAAGCTAAACCATGGTCTGAAAAAATTGCGTCATTAGATGGATTCGTTTTTGTCACACCAGAATACAACCATGGCATAACTTCCGCAATGAAGAACGCGATTGACTACTTGTATGTCGAATACAATAACAAGGCTGCTGGAATCGTTAGTTACGGTTCATCAGGTGGTGTACGTGCGGCAGAAGCATTACGTGTTATTCTAGCAGAACTACAAGTCGCATCCGTTCGCACACACGTCGCCATGTCACTCTTCACGGATTTCAAAGATATGAGCGAATTCACGCCCGCGGCAATGCATGAAGAAACATTCAATACCCAACTGGATCAAGTATTAAATTGGAGCAAGGCTTTGAAGACCCTGCGGGAAAATAACTAAAACTGAAAAGGATTCTGCCAGGAGGCTGTCTCTTTTGAGACAGCCTCCTGGTCTGGTAACACAAGGACCGAAATTAACTTGTTTGTTAAAGTAAACGGATAAAATGCGGAAGAAATCAAAGCAGAGCAAAGTGTTCAAGTGAAAATTACCCAGCCGTACTTGCTACGTTATTTTCAAAAGGGTATTGGATTGAGGAGAAAGAAACGTCAACGTAAAGCAAAATAAACACACACTTTTCGCACCCTCCGACTAAAGGAAGGCGTGAAAAGCGTGTGTTTCTTCATTTTTAGAGACCATAAAGGATATCAAAGGTAGACAGATAATCCATGAAAGCTATCCCCTTTTCATCCACGTCCTTTTGAGTAATGCCTCTTTTGATTTTAATTTCCATGAATAATCGGTTGCTATTGGTTTCCATGATGCCTAACTTATCATCCACAAGCGTTATTTTTTCCTTGTGCTTCGCTTGTAACAAATCGTAATTTATCATAATAACTCCCCTTTAACGAACACCTTCTATGCAAGTTTGTAGACCTTTTGTTTGTGGCAGAATAAAAGTACACAACTTTGCAGTGTAAAAGTGCAGAGTTTTGCAATGTAAAAAATCATTGCCAGCCACCCGATAAACCTTTAATGTTTTAGTGTCGAAGCTAAACATGGAGGTTGAGAGGATGCTGACAATGACTGACATTAATACTATCAAAAACTTAAGAAATAATCACGGATATTCGGTAGACAAGATCCGAAAAGATTTAAAAATCAATTGGCGAACGGCTAAAAAATATGCGGACGATGACCAATTACCGCTTGATGTTATTCATTTAAAAAAAGGAATGATGTACGGTAGAGGAAGTCTTGAATTATTACGGGTTAAATTAATGTTTAAAATTTAAGGAAACGTCTTTTTGCGGAAGAACCAAAATCATTGCAGAGGTGGTACATTTTCGATGCCGTAATCAGCCTTGATTTTGAATGCCGGTGAGCAGGTGATCAAGGCAGCCCAGGCCGAATTTGCCGCCGCAG
>CAZLGI010000028.1:0-13834 GCA_964558995.1 uncultured Carnobacteriaceae bacterium
TTAGTCTTCTAAATATTCATGAACTGCCATGATTCCCATTAAGAATGCTCCAACGCCGTGTAAGTCGTCGGTTGATGTTGGGCGACCTACGTAATAATCGTAAGTTCCAGCAGATGTACCGATACAGATCCCACTTAAGTGCAATCCTTCTTCAGTTTCTTCTGTCATATGTTCGATCATACCATTATATGCGCGCTCTAAATTCGCTTCGTATTTTTTGTCGATAAAGCCGTGTTTCAATGCTTTAGCGATTGTATACATGTATAGAGCCGAACTTGATGATTCTAACCAGTTGTCTTCGCGATCGCCTTTGTCTACGACTTGGTACCATAGTCCGGTTTTTTCGTCTTGGAACTTCACAACGTTCTCAACGTATTTCGCTACTTCGCCTGGTAAATCGTCTTGACCGTGATAGTCGCTGCCCATTTCTTCAAGCAGGTCAATCAATGCCATTCCGTACCAACCAACTGAACGTCCCCAGAATTCTGGTGAGTTACCAGTTTCTTTATCTGCCCAAGGCTGTACACGTTTTTCGTCCCATGCGTGAAATAGAAGACCCGTTTCTGGATCTGTCATATTTTTACGCATTAAGCGCTCTTGGTAAAGAACCAATTGAACTAAATCTTTTTCATGGAAATGGTTCGCATATTTTACTAAGAAAGGTCCTGCCATATACAAACCATCCAACCACATTTGGTATGGGTATTTGTCCTTGTGCCAGAAGCCATTTTCTGATGTACGGTTTGTTGTTTCAACGATGCCACGTAATTTACGTGCAACGATTAAGTATTTCTCTTCGCCAGTTTCTTTGTAAAGTCTGAATAATAAAATTCCTACTTGAATCGCATCTAGTTCTTCACGGTCATAAATTAAGTTTCCGTGCTCATCGATTAGAGCATCGTAGTAACCTTTGATGTAATCAAAATATTCGTCGTTACCAGTTTCCTCCCATACACGTAATACACCTAGTAAGAAAACACTTTGGTGATAATGGAAACGCATTGCAGGTGGCAATTCTGGTGGTGTGAATTTATTCATTAACGTCCTTGTCGACTTTTCTGCTAGTGCTAAAATTTGTTCTTTTGTGATTGATTTAAGTTTACTCATGTTTTTTGTAAGTCTCCTTTAACCCAATAGTGGCTGGAACTAATTGTCCCAGCCGCTATTATTTTATTTTATTATTCGCTAAATGCTTCTTTATATTTTGCTGCTGATGCTTCCATCGCTGCAGCCCATTCGTTTAAGAAATCTTCAACTGATTTTTCGCCAGCCATAACTGATTGAATCCCTGAGTCAACTTGGTTATCCAAGATTGAACGGTAGTCTGGTAAGTGGAATGGTGGCTCATATAGTGTTGTGTTTGCATCATCGTAAACTGAGAACGCTACGTTCAAGTGTTGTGATGATTTCAACCAATCTTCTTCCATAACTTCACCGTTTGTTGGGATTTGTCCAACTTCTTGGTTCCATAAACTTTGGCTTTCTGCATTGTTCATAAATTCTAACAAGCGGAATGCTTCCTCTGGATGCTCAGTTCCTGCGAAAATTGAGATACCAATTGTGTTTCCACCTTCAGCTACATAGTTATTATCATTCACTGATTTTGGTAATGGAATTGCTTCAAATTGGTCTTCTTCTAATGCTTCACTGTGCTCACCGAAAGAACCAATATTGTGGTGAACAATTGCTGCATTACCACTGTCAAACGTCGCAACCATTTCTTTATAACCGTTTGTAATATCACTTTGCGGCGTGTTGTTTTGGTATAACGTAAAGTAACGTTCTAGGAATTCTACGTGCAATGGATCGTTAACTGTTGCTTTACCATCTTCAGTAATATATTCTGTGATTCCAGAATATGCATACATCAAACGTTGCAATTGTAAGGCCCCACCAGCACCACCACGGATGGTATAACCATACATGTCGTCAGTAGTCATTGTGTCAACTGCTGCAAAGAAATCATCCCAAGTATCTGGTGCATCAATGCCAGCTTCTTTAAATAAGTCTTCACGGATCCACATAATATCTAAGTTTTGTGTGTAAGGAACTCCGTATAAATTGCCATCGTTAACAATTCGTTTATTAAAGTCGATAGCACCTTCGTTAATCACACCGTTTAAGTCAGAATTCGCATACATATCATCTAAAGGTAGTAACGCGCCACGGATAGAATATTCTGGTAACCAACTTGTTTGTAATGATCCTAAGTCTGGAACATCATCTGCTGCAATTGATGCATCAATTTTAGACTTCGCATCGTCTTTTGGTAGACCGAAGTACTCAACTTTAATATCTGTGTTTTCTGCTTCAAAATTTGCGATAATTTCTTCCCAGATTGGTGTACGCTGTGGTCCAGCATTCTCATCCCAGAAAGTTAATGTCACAACTTCTTCTGAAGAACCGCCATTGTTAGAACCGGAATCTGTTGAATTTCCTGAGTCACCATTACCACACGCTGCCAGTAACAATGCACTGGATAAAGATAATGCTAAAAGCTTCTTTTTACTAAAATTCATGAAAAATGACCTCCTATTTTTTATATATATTAGCCTTTTACAGCTCCACCCATTCCATTTACTAAATGTTTTTGGGCAAATCCGAACAAAATAATTGAAGGGATCAAAGCAATAACACTACCTGCAGCTAGTGCGCCGTAGTTAATATTAAATTCACCCATCATGAAACTCAATCCTACTGGTAGAGTAAACTTCGCTTGGTTATTTGTTAACATCAAACCAAGTAAGAACTCATTCCATGCGTAAACGAAGATGTTTACACTTGTTGCAACGATTCCTGGTAGTAATACCGGGAAGAGAATTTTTGTAATTGTTTGCAATCGTGTTGCTCCATCCATTGCAGCCGCTTCTTCTAATTCTCTTGGAATATCTGCGATAAACCCACTCATTAAAATCGCGTTAAATGGTACTTGTACTGCTGTATAAATCAGAATTAAGGACAATGGATTACTGATTAATCCTAACTTACTGAAAATGATGAACAATGGAATAACTAGCATTGAACGCGGAATGAACTGAGTCATCAACATTGCAAGCATGAAGACACGTTTTCCTTTGAACTCATAACGCGCCATTGCGTAACCAGCGAGTAACGATAGAATAACCGTCACAACTACAGTGAAGAATCCAACGTAGATACTATTACCAAAGTACGTCTCAAAACCAACATCATTCCAAGCACTGACAAAGTTGTCAAATGTAAATTGATCCGGGAAATACGCAACCGGTGTTTTTAGAATATCACCTTCTGGTTTGAACGCTGTATTGACAGTCCAATAAATCGGGAACACTGTCCACATTAACATTAAACCCATCGGAAGATAAAACGTCAGTGTACGATCTAGCTTTTTATTTTTACTAAACATTTCTAATCCTCCTCAAATTTGGAAATTTTCAAGTAGAGTCCAGCAAAGATTGTTAGGATTACAAATGCAATCACTGTCAATGCAGAACCATAACCAAAGTTAGTCCCCTTAACTGCTGTATTCGCAATGTACATCGCATACGTCATTGTCGATCCAGCCGGTCCACCACCTGTTAGGTTAAATAGTAAGTCTACGTTGTTGAACTCCCATACGGAACGAAGTAATGTTGTTAATACAATTGTTCGTTTCAATTGAGGAAGCGTAATATAGATAAGTTGTTGCGTACGTGATGCGCCATCAACTCGGGCTGCTTCATATAATTCAACTGGAATACTTTGTAATGATGCAAGCAATGTTACAGCAAAGAACGGAATACCTCTCCATAATTCAGCAATGACAACTGCTACAAAAGCACTCGTCGTACTTGCAAGGAACGCTCGTGGACTATCAATGATTCCAAGTCTCATTAGAATGTCATTGAATACCCCCATATGTTCGTTATACATTAACATCCAGATAACTGATGTTAAAACTCCTGAGATTGCCCATGGGATAAAGGCTACTGCACGAATGAACCCTCTAAACTTAAATGTTTGATTAAGTAATAGTGCAAAAGTCAACCCAAATACTAATTGTAATGATACTTGAGATAGAACCCATTTGAAACTGGTTACTAAACTTGGCCAGAACATTTGGTCTTTCGTAAAAATTTCAATGTAGTTGTCTAAGCCAGCAAAACTATCATAGAATGGTGCAGATATATCATAGTTTTGGAAACTATAGAAAAATACCGTTAACATTGGATAGAATAGAAATGCCATAACCATAATTATTGCGGGTGCTATAAGTAAATAAGGAACCCAATTAAATTTCTTTTTATTTTTTTGTCTTTTGGGAATTTCGGCTACACTAATTGATTTTTCCATTAACTTCCCCTCCTAATGAAAAGGATACCAGAAAGCGGTTCCTATAAAAATTCATTATCTTTTGATAAACGTATAATAATTTACTCTAAAAATGAAATCGGTTTACTTTTTGCAATAAAAGCGATAAAAAATGGTTTCGCATACTTAAATATGTGATTTTGTAATAGGTTTCATTGTTATCAGAGAGCGATTCTTCTAAATCTAGAGAATCGTCTCCTTGATGAGAAGTTGAGTTTTAGGCAGAAAAAAAGACAAGCGATTTAGCTTGTCTTTTTTATTAATTATTTTAATTTTTTCCGATATTCAATCGGAGTCTCTTCTGAATATTTTTTGAAGGAACTGCTGAAATAATGTGGATTTAGATATCCGACTTGATCCGCTATTTCATAAGTTCTCAGTGAAGTGGTTCTTAAAAGCTCTTTGGCTTTCTCCATTCTTAGCTCCAATAAATACTGCGTAAAGTTTTTCCCCGTTTCAATCTTAAATAAGTTACTTAAGTAAGGTGAGGTCACGTGCACTTCATTGGCTAAGCGAACGAGTGACAAATCTGAATTCATATAATTCTCTTGCATAAACTGCTGCGCTTGAGAAACAATCGATTCTGATTGCGACTCTGTTTGAGTATGGATAATTTCATCTTCCCATCTCTCTAAGAGTGGGTCTATAATCATCAAAATTTCATCGTGCGAGTTTGCTTGCAACATACTTTGACTGACTTGATCCATTTTCAGACGCTCATCTTGTTCTTTGATATTTTGATTAATGACTGAACACAGATAGAGCACCACGTTAAAGGATAAACGTTTCGTCTCGGTAAGTGGGAAGCGTTCTGAAAGTAGGACATTAATAAATGTTTTCGTCCGCTCTAAGTTTTCAAGTTGGTTATGAGTTGGGTTGAAAGACTCAGTGACATTTACATCATTACCTAGCGTGTTTTCAAACTTCAGAATCTCAAGAGCTGTTTTAACTTCTAAAATAGCCGTCTCCAAGTTCTGCATCTCTGAATATAGTTTCGATTCTGCGATTAGTATCGTTGAATCCATGCTCTTCGTTAAAGTCTTTTTGATATCAAATTTCAATTGTTCCAACCAAGCCGTCTGCCCTTTTTTAACTGACAAAATTAGAAAGACTTCGTCAGGTTGATGGGAGATGACTTCAATCTCGTTTGCCCGCTGCCAAGGTTCTAAATAATGATAGAGACTCTTTTCTCCTTCATAATCTAAAGCAGTGACATCCAAGACAATGTAGTCTGGACCGGATAAATAAATATTTAGGTAAAACAATTCTTGCTGAAGGTCTATTTGATCAGTCGTGTCGCCTTCAAAAAGCACCTTTGATAAAAATTTTTCTTGTAACAAAGGCAGCGAATCAATTAAGCGTTCATTTCGATAGTACTCTTGCTGCCATGACTCTAAAGCTGTTTCTGCCTTGGCTAGTAGATCTTCTTGTAAAACAGGTTTTAATAAATAATCATCTGACTTAATTAACATCGCTTCGTGAACATACGTGAAATCATCAAAGCCAGTTAAAAAAATAATCCGAACTGCTGAATCTTTTTGTCGCAGCTGTTTCGCAAAAGTTACCCCATCCATAAAGGGCATATGAATATCTGTCACGACTAAATGTGGCTTTGTCTCTTCTACGACTTCAAGCGCTTGTTGCCCATCAGCTGCTTCTCCAACTACTTCAGCATTAATGGAACTCCAATCCGATTGTACAATGGATTTTCGTATGATTCGATCATCCTCAACTATAACCACTCTATACAAGATAATCATTTCCTTTCAATTTTGGTATTCTAACGGAAACTTTCGTATACTCTCCAACTTGGCTCGTAATTGACAAGCCATACTGTTCGCCGTAACGATTTTTCAAACGTATATCAACACTCCTTAAGCCAACACCAGTGTCTTCGCGGCTTCCGCTTAGGTAAGGAGCTTTAATTTCTGCCCTGATACGTTCTAACTTGTCAGTTGCAATGCCGCCACCATTATCTTCAACATAAATAATAATATCATCATCAAGCAATTCACTACCAATTGTAATCAGACCTTCTCCTCGGTCTCCCATCACACCATGATAAATCGCATTTTCAACTAATGGTTGCAAGGACAGCTTAACAATCAAATTATCATACAGATCTTCCGAAACGATAATTTGATATTGGAAAAAGTCTCCATAGCGCATTTCCATCATGTAAAGATAACTCTCAATATTTTTCAATTCTTCTTTAAGTGTAATAATTTCTTTTCCACGACTTAAACTTGTGCGGAAGAAATCGGATAACTTCGAAACCATCTCACTTGCTTCTTTGTTCATTTTCATATCAACCAGCCCTTTTATAGAGAAAAGAGTATTATATAAGAAATGCGGGCTAATTTGTGCGTGAAGCAAGGCCACTTCTAACTCCATTTTCTCTTGCTGCTGAGCTGTCATCTGTTCAATTAGGTGAACGTTTCGATCGGTCAAATAGTTATAAGAGTCATATAGAACTGTTAATTCTTGTGGCACATCGTCTGGTGACTCTAGTTTTTCGTGGTAACTCTCAGTGGTTAACATACTTTGCGACAATTTCTGGATTGGATTAGAAATATAACGACGAATCATCTGTAAAATTAAAATCGCAAAAATTGCTAGTAAAACTGTCGCAATTACAACAATTAATAAGAGCCATTTATCGAAGTTAATCAAACTCTGAATTGGTGTAACTAAAACGAGTTCCCATTTATTGGCGCCAATTGTCTCGTGACGAACTAAGTAGGTTTCCGAATCTGCTACTTGAATTTCTTCATTTTTTTCTGGCGTATCTCCTGCTAGATAACGCTCATATATTTCTCTACTCAAATCTCGATTGGCAGGTGCTTCTCGAGATACGTAATACCCATCTTCAGATAGAAGCATCATGTAACTGCCTTCCATCGCTAAATCAATTAAATTCCGTTCAATAAAAGCTGTCTTAAGATTCATCACAAAGGTTCCAGCGATTTCACCATTTGAATCTTCAATCGTATAAACGATCGATTGAACTTGTTGATTACGATTAAAGATAGGATCGATATGATTATTACGCCAATGATACCCTTCTCTTACCCGAGATTGAGCTGGAAATAAATTATACGGCCTGAAAAAATTATTCAAACTTTGTTGCTCACTTGCGGTAATCGTATCGTAATCATTAATTTTAACGTAGATTGAATCAATCAGTGCTGCGTTTCTTCTATAAACATAGTTAACTTCCTCTGATAACTCTAAATAGATTTGTGAAGAAGGAATGGGCGAATTAACCAGCTGCTGAACGGAGCCATCATGTGTTAAGGCATAAAACTGTTCGAAAGCATCCTTATAAATAAAGGATAAATATTCTATTTTTTGATTCAATACACTATCCATCGTTTCAGTTGTATTTTGAGTCACTTGGTTATTTGCAACTGAATATAAAATTGAACCTGTCAGCAACATAAACAAAAGAATGACAACACCATAGAACGCATTAATCGTTGAACTTAACGAACGAAACAATCTTTTCCGAATATTCACTCATCCATCCTCCTTCCTTTCCTCTATTATGTATCGCAGAACGATAAAAAGCGATAGCTTTGTACTTTTTTAAGCAATCACTCATTTATTCCTGCTATTAAACGTAAAAGACTGTCGCATCAAAACTGACGCGACAGCTTTTACATCTTATTTAATTAAGCATTAGGTTTTTTGAAAAAATCAACCGCATTGTTGTAACACACGTTTTCGATTAAGCGTTGTAGTAGGCTTTCCTCATTCGGGAATTTACCTAATTCAACTTGGTCACCAACGTAGTTACATAGAATACGACGGAAATATTCATGACGTGGGTATGAAACAAAACTACGTGAGTCTGTCAGCATACCGACAAAGTTCATTAATAAACCGTGATCTGCTAATGTTTCCATTTGACGCAACATGCCTTGCTCTGTGTCGTTAAACCACCAGCCAGCACCAAATTGAACCTTATTCTTGATTCCTTGGTTGTTAACTTGGAAGTTTGCAACAGCACTTGCCACAACATGGTTTTGTGTTGGGTTTAAGTTATAGATAATCATTTTAGGCATTTTTTGTTGTCGTTCCATTGCGTTTAGCAATTGGTTCAAATGACGACCATCATTAACAGAGTCATGAATGGAGTCAAAACCAACGTCTGGACCTAATTTGTCGTACCAATAATCATTGTTGTTACGTAACGCGCCGAAGTGAATTTGCATCACCCAGCCACGTTTTTCGTACATTTCACCTAGGTCAACTAAAATACGAGTTAGATATTGTTCTTTCTCTTCAGCTGAAATTGCTTCTTGGTTTAATGCTTTCTGGAAAATTGCTTCGATTTCTTCGTCTGTTGCTTCACGGTAAACCATTTGCTCTAACGCGTGATCAGAAGCTAACGTGCCGCGTTTGTCGAAAAAGTCTACGCGTTCTTCAAGTTGTGCTTTCAAGTCTTGGTAGCTCGTCAAACGATTACCAAAAATTGCTTCCATACGATCCAGGAATCCTACAAAACGCTCATCATCAATGTGGAACGCTTCGTCTGGACGGAAAGAAGGTGCAACTGTTACAGCAAAATTATCGTCGTTGATCATTGTATCGTGATGCTCTAGTGAGTCAGTTGGATTGTCAGTTGTTCCAATAAATGTAACATTAGACATTTCAATTAATTTACGACCTGTTAAACCTTTTTCACGAATCACTTTGTTCGCTTTGTCGTAGATTTCTTTCCAGTTATCCCTTGTCAATAACTCATCGATATCAAAGTAACGTTTCAATTCCAATTGTGTCCAGTGGAATAATGGGTTACCAATTGTAGATTCAGCCGTTTCTGCCCATGCTTCAAATTTCTCTTCTGGTGAAGCATTTCCAGTGATTTTCTCTTCTGGAATACCATTCGCACGCATTGCACGCCATTTGTAGTGGTCGCCTGCTAACCAGATTTCTGTAATGTCAGAAAACACGTGGTCTTCTGCAATCCACTCAGGAATCAAGTGACAGTGGTAGTCAAAAATCGGCATTTTTTCCGCATAAGTATGGTAAAGATGTTTTGCAGTTTCATTGTTCAACATAAAATCATCATGAATAAAAGTCATAGAATTAATTGCCTCCTTGTATATTAAGCTTTTGGAATTTGTAATGTCTCAATATGTTTACCAATATGGTTAACTAGAGAGTCACGGTACTCATCTTCATATTTATCCATGTTTGCGAAGAAATCTGATTTGAACAGACGGTTTCCTTCCTCATCTACTGCTGTTAATAGTACACCGTAAGTAACGTGCCATACTTGACGTGCGTTACGATCGTTCATGTATTCTGGCAACTCTTCGTCAGACACTTCATCCAATGGTTTGATGGACTCTAGGTCTGGCGTGATGTGGTAGTAAGCTTGTGCCTCTGGGAAATGATCGAATGCATAACGGTGCATCGTACGGAATAATTCTGGGTTATGTTTCGCTAATACACGAACTGCTTCTAACCAGTTAGTTCCAGCTGTTTTCAAGTGGAATAGACCATCTGTATGTTTAGCAATGATTGGGAATGCTGAGAATTTGTCACTACCAGAGTGAATACTTAGTTTGTAGTCAAAGTATTTTGCAATATTCGCATGCAATGCCAAGTCTTTTTCGAATGCTTCTAGGTCTCCCATATAGTCGACACCTTTTTGGAATTCACCAATGAAACGTGGTGCCAAGCTATTCACGCGAACGCCTTCGTTAATTAATTCTTGTGCAACGAAGAAGTGTGATTCTGGTTTTGTAACTGTTAATGTTTCGTCAATTGAAATTTCAAAGTCAATGTCATGTTCTGCTTTTTTAATATATTCATTGTTAATATGTACCATGTAATGTAATGCATCATGATATAACAATACGTTATAAACAAGCTCTGCATGGTCAAAATGAATTGACATGCCTGCTGCTTCAAACGTTTTGTCTAAGTAAGCATCTTCGTAGTGTTTACGAACATCTGCATCTAGTTCGTTATATGCTGCTTCACGTTCTGCATCTGTCATTTCTGGAACTTCATTACGAATGTAGTCTGAACAGTCTAATGTCAGCATTGACATGCCTGAATCTAGAGCTAATTTAATGTCGCTCTCTAATTTTAAGTGGTCGCCGTCTGCACCAAAACCGTCTTTGTATCCTTCTTGAATTGTTGCGTAAGCTGCTGAATCTAACACATCATTAATATCACGTTCTGTTAAGTCTAACTCACGAATACTTTGTTGTGCTAAAACTGGTTTCAATTGGTAACGACGCATAATTTCGATGTGTCCTGGTGAAGCAAGGCCTAAACGGTCACCAACACCCATTGTTGTTACTTTGTTTCCGAATGCTTGAGGTTTTGTGTAAGCAAAGAATTTATTCAATACTAAACGGTTTTCGTGGTCACATGGAACGATTTTCACGTCTGCGCCTTCTTCTGTACCGCTTAATTCAGTAAATAGATCGCCAGAGCCTTTTACATAAAGGTATTTTTGAGCGTCTTTCTTAAACATTACGAAAGTTGTTTCGCCCTCTTCAGTGTAAGACTTTGGATAAACCTTGTCTACCTTTCCTGTTTGGAAAAACTCTTCTTCTAATAATGGATTTTTTTCTAAGTCTGTCATATTATTTACTCCTTTTATAATTTTTATTTGTCTTTTCCTAAATAAGTGAAATAATCAAAATCAGCGTATGACCCTTTATATTGGTTCATATCATGACTAGCAATGGCAATAAAGTTACCTGTAAAGCCACCTGACAAGAAAGTTAAGTCTAAATCAGTTGCTAAGTCTTTCCATTCTGTTTCGTTTGGTAGACGGTAATGGAAGCTACCTGTTTCGGCTTCTCCTGTTACCGCTAGCTCAACAGCATGGTCATCTGCTGGTAAAATAACTTTTGGATCAAGAATAACCACTTCTCCGTCGTTAGATTTCAGTAAACGAAGAACACGATCGCCATCTTCTTCTGTGATATAAGCGTACAAGTAGTTCTTCATGTTCAAGAACATCAGCATTCCAGCCATTTGCAAATAATTTGTTGGCGAGTAGGTTAGCTTTGTTTCTGCACGGAAATGGAAATCTGTTTGTCTAATCCCTAGTAGGTGATGATTGAAGAAACTATGTAAGGATTCGCCACCGTAAATACGTAGTTTCCCTGGGTTTTCTTTTAACGAAACCCAAGATTCACTTGGCATTTTTCTTAGACTATTCCATTTACTCTTCAAGCTCTCACCTGTAAAGTCATCTGAGAAATTCGTGTCCTTTAGTTTAACATCGCCAGTAAAAGATTTTGGTGCTGCTACTTCATCAAAAGGAACAACTCCGCCACCTTCAAGTTTTAACCAACCGTCATCATCCCAGTAAACTTTTTGGATTGCTGTTTCACGTCCTAGTACCGCAAATTGCCCTTTCAATGGACGTGTTGTTAAATGAACCATATACCATTCATTATCTGGTGTTTCAATCAGGCTTGCATGACCTGCGTTTTGTAATCTTGCTTCTGGATTATTACTGGACGTCATCATTGGGTAATTCGGATCAACTTCATAAGGTCCGGTAATGTCCTTTGAACGTGCAATTGTAACTGCGTGTCCTGAACCAGTTCCACCTTCAGCCATAACTAAATAATAATAGCCATTTCGTTTGTAAACATGTGGGGCTTCTGTTTTACCTAATACTGTGCGATCAAATATTTTCAGTGGTTCGCCGATTAAACGACGCTCTACTGGGTCATATTCTTGTAGTACAACACCTGATGATTTATTTGGTGTTTCTAAACGATAATCCCATAACGCATTCAGTAACCATTTTCTTCCATTATCATCATGAAATAATGACGGATCGAAGCCACTGCTGTTTAAGTACAGAGGTTCTGACCATGGACCATGGATGCTTGGTGAAGAAATGATATAGTTATGCGTATCTTTAAATGGTCGAACACTACTCTTAACATCTGTATACAACAAGTGAAACTCGCCATCAGCATAGCTTAATTGTGGTGCCCAAACACTACAGTCTATTCCATTACCTTGTAAGTTAATTTGATCCGTTAATAAATCCGTACAGTATTCCCAATTCACTAAATCGGGTGATTCGTAAACGCGAACGCCTGGCAGCCATTGAAACGAAGAAACTGCGACATAATACATACCGTCAACATGGACAATCACTGGATCTGGATTAAAGCCTGGTAAAATTGGGTTCTTAATCATCTTCGACATTTTTTCCTCTACTTTCCTAATTCCTAATATTTCTATCTGTTATGTTAACCATTTTCCCCATGTAACATATGTAGGAAAATGCGTCTGTTTCTCTAATTCACTTCCGGTGACTCGATAATCAACCGTTAAATGATTGCTTTCTTTTGACCAATCATGCCAACCAGCTGGATGGATGTGTTGGCCGTAATAACAGTTAACAAAATGAGTTTTGGCATCACCACGCCAAGGACGTCCTAAGTAAACATCAACCACGCCTTCTTCTGCAGTCAACCAACAATTTTCAAACACAAAACCTGTTTCTTGATTCAAAGGTGTGCTTGCTGCAGTTATATAACCACCTGTCCGCTGACCTTCTTTTCGACTATGGATTTCGCAATCTTCAAAGTAGGCAGTTGCGCCACCAAAGATGAAATCAACGGTCCCAGAAATAAAACATTGTTTGTAGTATTGACGGTAAGTATTTTGTGTCCCAGTTTCTGCCTGAGTCACAAAACCTGTCCCGTCTTTTTGCTTTTCGGGGAGCACGCCAGTAAACAACGTATCTTGATAACCGATTAAGCGGCAATTTTGAAAGGTTGTCTCATCGCAATCTGCGTAAACAGCAAGAGCTTGACCGACAACTTCACCGAAACCTGCTGTGTTTTCAATCGTTAGATTTTCTAAATGGTTCCGATTTCCGCTTATGAACAAAGTGGCAGTTCGAAAGGTGCCATATTCATTTCCATCAGCATGCAGCTCTCTAGCACCTAAGCCGTTGGTGATTACAACCTCACCGATCCCTTGAAGCGTTAAATTGCTACGTTGAATGCTGACGCGCTCATGATACGTGCCACTTAAAACTGTAATGGTTAGAGCTTTGTCTGCTTCCTTGCTTTCAGCAAAGTCTACTGCTGCTTGAATCGTTTCAAAGTCACAATAAGATTCTCTACCAACTACAATCACAGAGCCACCTCTTTGTTCAAGAGATTATCTTTTAGATATTCAATCCAGTGGTAACGCATTTCGGCAGTCTCTTGATGATCACAGCCATAAATAATGGTTTTCCAATTTTCTGAAACCCCTGCTTCTGCGTATGCTTCAGTCAAGCTGTTATCGAGTATCTCGACTCCCTCTAACGGACAATTTCCGTCATGGTCGCCGACTAAGCACAACCTTTTACGCGGAATGATGCGTTTTTGAATATCAAAAGTTGTAAAGTATTTTAATAGACCCGGTACGTAAGAATAATAACCATGCTTATCTAAATAGTTCTGCTTCAATAATGTCTCTGCGTCAACTTGACCGCCCATATCAATGATGA
>CAZLGI010000029.1:0-1586 GCA_964558995.1 uncultured Carnobacteriaceae bacterium
CACAGGAGGGATTCGAACCCCCGACCGTTCGCTTAGAAGGCGAATGCTCTATCCTACTGAGCTACTGGAACAACAACTGGTTCTTTACCAGAACATTTACCATTGTATAAAATTTATGATCACTTGTCAATCTTTTTTTGAAAAGTAATCAAAAATAATCGACAAGTATCAAAAATAATCTTGATACTTGTCGGTTTACTATCAAAATGAACGACTAATTAGGCTAAAAATGTTTCTTCAACTGCTGCTGTTACGGCAAGTTTAACATGTTCGAAGGTTAAGCCACCTTGGATGTATAAAGAATACGGTGGTCTAATTGGACCGTCTGCTGAAAGTTCAATACTTGCACCTTGGATAAAGGTTCCTGCAGCCATAATCACTTCGTCTTCATAACCCGGCATAGAAGCTGGTATTGGTAAGACGTTTGAATCGATTGGCGAATATTTTTGGATTGTCTGAGCAAATGAGATCATCTCTTCTTTAGTAGGAAGTGAAACCATTTGAATTAAATCCGTTCGTGCGTCGTCCCATAATGGGCTTGTTTTGACGTTGAATTCAGTTAACAAGGCAGATGTGTAAACTGCCCCTTTAAGTGCCTCACCAACGACGTGTGGCGCTAAGAACAAACCTTGGAACATTTCTAGCAAGCTATATAAGGTAGCTCCTGCTTCACGGCCAACTCCTGGTGATGTTAAACGAATGGCACACTTTTCAATTAAATCTTCGCTACCCACTAAATAGCCACCCATTTTAACAATTCCGCCACCTGGGTTCTTAATTAACGAACCAGCGATCAGGTCTGCTCCAACTTCAATTGGTTCTCTGTCTTCAACAAATTCACCATAGCAGTTATCTACGAAGAAAATTGCATGTGGTGCATGAGGTTTTACTTTTGCAATCATGTCTTCGATTTCATCAATCGTAAACGATGGACGATCGGCATAACCTCTCGAGCGTTGGATTCCGATAACTTTTGTTTTTTCAGTAATTACTTCAAGCACGGCATCGATGTCAATTTTGCCATCGTCTTTCAAATCAACGTGCTGGTAGCCGATATTAAACTCTTGTAATGACCCAACACCATCTCCTGTCACTCCAACAATATCTAACAATGTATCGTAAGGTTGACCTGTCATGTAAACTAAGTCATCTCCAGGGCGTAAAACACCTAATAAAGCTGTTGCGATTGCATGCGTACCAGAAATGATTTGTGGGCGAACAAGTGCTGCTTCACCTTTGAATATTTCAGCATACAATTCTTCTAGTGTGTCTCTTCCAACATCACCATAACCATAACCAGTACTTGGTGTGAAGTGATAATCACTTACGTTACATTTTCTAAAACCATCTAATACCTTTTTTTGATTACTTAAAACTGTTTTTTGAATTTCTTTTACGACAGGTTCGATTTGTTTATCTACTTTTTCTACAATTGCCTCTAGTTTATTCGTTGTGTGACTCATTATTACCAATTACCCCTAACCATTTTGAATTATTTTTTGCGAAACCTTTAATATGATAACTATTTTCTGTTTCTAAGAAGCTTAATGAATCAACTAAGGTTTCTCTTTGTAATTGACTAATCA
>CAZLGI010000029.1:1686-13176 GCA_964558995.1 uncultured Carnobacteriaceae bacterium
AACTCTTGTGACGAGTCAACAATATGTAACAGCAAATCAACACCACTACTCTCCTCCAAAGTCGACTGAAAAGCGTGAATTAACTGAGTCGGCAAGTTTTGAATAAAACCTACTGTATCAGTCAAGGTTGCTTCGAATTGATTGGCGAAAGTTATTTTCCTTGTAAGAGGATCAAGCGTCGCGAATAATAAATCTTCTTCGAAAGTATCTGCTTCTGTTAAACGATTTAGAATGGTTGATTTTCCGGCGTTTGTATAACCAAGTAAACCAATTTGAAAAATACCACTCGCACTTCTTTTTTCTCTAGAACGTTCGCGGTGTTTGCTTGTTTCAGCTAAATCTTTTTTAATTTCAGTTATTTGACGATTAATGTGACGACGGTCCGTTTCTAATTGTGTTTCACCAGGACCACGTGTTCCAATTCCCCCACCTAAACGAGACATATTAATCCCTTGCCCAGTTAATCGTGGCAAGAGATAATTTAGCTGAGCTAAGGAAACTTGCAGTTTACCTTCTCGACTTTTTGCCCGCATTGCGAAAATATCTAAGATCAATTGAATTCGGTCAAAGACTTTACAATCAATGACATCTTGAATATTCCGCATGTGCCGTGGAGATAATTCTTGTTCAAAAATAACGGTTTGTGGCTGAAGTTCGGTGACTAAATGCTGTAACTCCTCTAATTTCCCTTTACCAATGACGGTGCGAGGGTCTAATGATTGTTTTTTTTGTACGAGAGTTGCTACAACTTCACCACCTGCGGCATTTACTAATCGTTCAAGTTCTTCTAATTCATATGCAAATAATTCGTCTGATTGACGCAATTGCACACTAACCAAAATGACCTTTTCTTTCCCACTTTGAGTTTCCATGTGATGCCTACTTTCTCTTACGTATTCCCGCTCATAAAGCCACTGACAAGTTCCAATACCTCTGATTGATAACGTTCATCAAACACGTCAAACCAATGAACATTCTCCATACGATTACGAAACCAAGTCAATTGACGTTTGGCATAGCGTCTTGAATTTTGCTTAACCTTCTCTTTGGCTTCATCCAAACTAATATCTCCTTCAAAATATGGAAACCATTCTTTATAGCCAATTCCTTTATGTGCTTGATTATCAGCTTGTGTTGTCAAATCATGTAACATGCGCGCTTCATCCAGCACGCCTGCTTCAACCATTAGTTCTACCCGTTCATTAATACGTTCATAAAGTAGCGAACGATCACAGTTTAAAGCAATTAACAAAGCATCATAACGTTCTGTTTCAGCTGTCACTTTTTGAGTCGAGAATTTCTCTCCACTGACATGAATTGCTTCCAAAGCACGAATAATTCGTCTTGTATTGTTGACATGGATAGCTTTCGCAGCTTCTGGATCAACATCTTGGAGTTTTTCCCACATCGCCTGTGAACCCTTCTCTTCCAACTCTGTTTCCAAAAATGAACGATAAGCTGGGTCTTCACCCGCTCTGCCAAATTCCATATCTTGAAGTAAGCCTTGAATATAAAGCCCAGAGCCTCCAACTAAAATGGGTGTTTTTCCTTTTAAGTGAATGTCTTCAATGGCTTTTTCAGCTGCTTCCTTAAAATCACTTGCCGTATAGGGCGCATTTACATCGACGATATCAATTAAATGATGAGGAATACCGGCCATTTCTTCTTTTGTAACCTTAGCTGTCCCGATATCTAACTCTCGGTAGACCTGCAAGGAATCACCGTTAATAATTTCACCATTAAACTGCTTAGCCAACTCAATACTCAGTGATGTCTTACCAACTGCAGTAGGCCCCATAATTACAATTAATTTATTCATTCTTTCGCCGTTAACCTCACTTTCAAATGCTTATTTTGCTTTTCCTGCTAATTCAAGCAGTTCGCTTGCATGAGCAATCGAGAGGTTCGTGACATCAGTTCCTGCCAACATGCGGGCAATTTCGTTCACGCGTTTATCACCCGTAATTTCATCAATTAAAGTCGTTGTACGTTCGTTAACGATTTCTTTTTCAACATATAAATGATGGTCCGCTTTGGCTGCAACTTGAGGGAGATGCGTGATACATAAGACTTGAGAGTTTTCAGAAACAAGATGAATCTTATTCGCAATAGCTTGCGCAACTCGTCCACTTACTCCAGTATCAACCTCATCAAAAATAATGCTCGTGATCCCTTGTGTTTGTGTAAAAATCGTCTTTAAGGCAAGCATCATTCGTGACAGCTCGCCCCCACTTGCAATTTTTGCTAATGGTTTATAAGGTTCACCTAAGTTGGTTGAAATATAAAACTCAACCACATCTAATCCATCAGGTCTGATAACCTCTTTAGTAATTGATTTTAAAAAAGTCACTTGAAAACTAGCTTTTTCCATATAAAGTTCTTTTAATTGCAGATGAATCGCTTCCTCTAGTCGTTTTGCTGTTACTTTTCGAAGTTTTCGTAAAACTTCACCGACTTTAAGCAGCGTTTCTTTTTCTTTATGGAACGTTGCATTTAATTTTTCTAAGTAGCTTTCTTTATTTGCGATCATATCTAACTCAACAACAATTGCTTCATAATAAGCTTTTATCTCTTGAATCGTTGCGCCATATTTTCTTTTTAACTGGCTTAAGACTTCCAAGCGAAGTTCAATTTCATTTAATCGGCCTTCATCATAGCTCATTTGGTCGATTTCGTTCAGTAGTGTTGAAGCACCATCTTCTAACTGATAGTAAGCTTCTGAGATAAGTTTATAAAGTTCCTCATATTGACTACCAAATGTTTGAATCTTACCTAAAGCTTCCATACTTGCACCGATTTGATCGATTGCATTACTCTCTTCTCCTTGTAACAATTGATAAGAAGTCGTAAGTTCTGTTTCAATACGTTGATAATTGGCTAGTAAATTTCTTTCTTCATATAAGTGATCTTCTTCGTCATCATTACTCAAATTAGCACTTTCAATTTCATTAATTTGGAATTGCAACAAATCAATCCGCTGAATATTTTGTTGTTCGTCTAATTGCAGTTTTTCTAATTCATTTTTTGCTGTGAGGTAGCGGTCATAGTGACTGCGATAGTCAGCTAAAACTTCTTTTAGTTTCTTATCGCCAAAATGATCCAGTAAACTCAAATGCTTCGTTGCATCCATCAATTCTTGATGTTCGTTTTGACCATGGATATCTATGAGGTAGCTAGCAAGCTCACGCAACACTGAAACAGTTACAATATGACCATTGACGCGGGCAACGTTTTTTCCATTTCGTGACAATTCTCTTTGGAAAATAATTTGATCGTCGTCAGCTTCAATGCCATTGTCTTCTAACAGCGTTTTTAATTCTTCAGACTCAGGCATAGTAAATAAACCTTGTAGAATCGTCTTCTTCTCGCCATGACGAATATGGTCTATTGACCCTCTTCCACCAGCTAGTAAGCCAACTGCATCAATAATAATAGATTTTCCTGCACCTGTTTCACCAGTTAAAACGGTCATACCCATTTCAAAATTGGTTTGCAGATTTTCAATAATCGCAAAATTCTTAATTGAAATTTCCTGAAGCATCTTTAATCTCCTCTCAGCGAAGGTGAATAGATTTATTTTTCAAATTTTGATGTGCATCAATTAGAACATCTTGAATCGATACGTGTTCCGAGAGTGTTCCAAGTCCCTCTTCAGTTGATTTAAGATGAACTAAAAATTCAATATTTCCAGTCCCACCAGTTATTGGTGAGAAGCTTAGTGCTTCGACGTCAAAGCCGATCGACACCGCAAAAGCTAACATCTCTTCAAGAACGGCTTGATGAACGGCTGGATCAGCCACTATCCCTTTTTTTCCGACTTTTTCCTTGCCAGCTTCGAATTGTGGTTTGATTAAGGCAATCGCATCGCCACCTGGTACTAAGATTTCTTTTAAGACAGGCCAAATGAGTTTCAAAGAAATAAAGGAGACGTCCATACATGCAAAGGCAGGTTGCCCTTTTGTAAAGTCTTCCAATTTGCTATAACGGAAATTCATTTGCTCCATAACAATTACTCTATCATCACTACGTAATTTCCAGTCTAATTGGTTGGTCCCAACATCGAGGGCATAAACGAGTTCCGCTCCATTTTGCAAAGAAACGTCAGTAAATCCACCTGTCGAAGAGCCTATGTCTAATACGATTTTATCTGTCACAGACACATTAAATAAGTCGAGCGCCTTTTCAAGTTTCAGACCACCACGACTTACATACTTCAAGGTTTCCCCTTTAATATGAAGAATGGTTTCTGCATTTATTTTTTCTCCGGCTTTATCATAACGTTGATTGTTTTCATCATAAATTTTTCCAGCCATCACCAGTCGTTTGGCTTTCTCACGTGAATCCGCTAGGCCTTGTTGCACAACTAATAAGTCAATTCTCTCTTTTTTCATACTATACTCCCATATCTAGCGTGACATAATCTAACAGTTGTAATAAAACATCTAAACTTTCCACGTTTACTTCTGTTGGATTTGCTGTTTTTCTCAAAGTCGCAAGTGAAGACTTAGCGCCATTGATTTCTTTATTTAACATCGCAATCGCTCCATCTAAACCTAAGAGTGATGGGTATGTATTTTTACCTAATTCTTCATCTTGTCCTGTTTTCTTACCAGTTGCTTCTTCATCCATCACAACATCTTTCAAATCGTTATGAATTTGATAAGCCAGACCCAAATGATCAGCATAGCGACTTAACAAGTTTGCTGCCTCACCCGTGATATCTGCTAATATGCAAGCTGCTTCAATCGCATACTTAATTAGAGCACCCGTTTTCTTCTGGTGAATATCAGCTAGCTCATCCAGCGAAAGATTTGCGTTTTCACCTTCGATATCCTTCATTTGACCTGCGACCATACCATTAGATCCTGAAGCTTGACTGAGTTTTTTTGCTAATAGAACACATTTTTCAAAAGAAAGACTTTCTTGTTCTAGAATGATTTCAAAAGCTGCAGTTAACAGAGCATCTCCGGCCAAAATCGCAATTGCTTCATCAAATTGCTTATGAGTCGTCGGTTTACCTCTGCGGTAGTCATCATTATCCATTGCTGGTAAATCATCATGAATCAACGAATAAGTATGAATCCACTCGAGTGCCGTCGCAATTGGAAATGCATGCTCTAAATTTCCTTGTCCAAATTGAAGCGTTGTTAAGAGTAGCATTGGTCGGAATCGTTTCCCACCTGTTGTGAGTGAATACGCCATCGCTTCCTCAAGGGTCTTTGATTCAACTGTATAAGTTGATAAAGCAGCTAACATATAATCTTCAAATTCAGTCATACAAGATGCATAAATGTCTTCATTTGCCATTTTTTTCACCTTCTTATTAATTACTCGTTACCTTCAAATACTTGAAGGTCGTCATTCGGTCCAATCATTTTTGTTAAGGTTTGCTCTGCATTGGATAATGTATCTTGGCAATACTTGCTAAGTTCCATACCCGTTTGAAATTGTTTTAAAGCATCCTCTAATGGAACATCACCAGATTCTAGTTTAGTAACAATAACTTCTAATTCTTTCATTGCTTCTTCAAAGCTTAATTTTTCAATATCAATCTTCACCATCATTAATCTCCTTTACCTCTTTGACTTCCGCAGTAACTTTTCCATCTGAGAGATGGATGCTGACGGATTCGCCCACTGTTACGTCATTAATTGATTTTATAATTGTTTGATCAGTTGAAACATACGCATAGCCTCTGGTCATTACTTTTAATGGACTTAGTAAATCCAAAGATTCTACTGCATGTGTAAATGATTGTCTTTTGCCAGTCATTAATTGTTTCATGTTACTCTCTAATTCTTTATCTAATTGTTGCCAGTCGTTGGTTAACTGATCGATTTTTCGTAAAGGGTTGACCTGGAATAATCGTGAATATAACTGCTCTTGTTCCCTTTTTTCAAATCGAACATGTTGGCTCATGAGTGTTTGTAATTGGGTTGTTTGTTGATCCAATTTAATCAAATGGCCTTCGTATAAACGTTGCGGCTGTCTAAACACATATGATTGCATAAAATGAGTGAGTTTTTCTTGTTGTAAAGTAAGTTTACTTTTTGTTGAGTGATATAAGCGTTGTTCTTGGTTTTTTATCCCTTGAATGACTTCAGAAAGCACGGGTACTGAAATTTCTGCCGCTGCAGTTGGAGTTGCTGCCCTTACGTCAGCTGCTAAATCAGATAAAGTTGTATCTGTTTCGTGTCCAACCGATGAAATAATAGGAATATTCATCGCAACAATTTGGCGGATAACTGCCTCTTCGTTAAAGGACCACAAATCTTCAATAGATCCACCGCCTCGGCCAATAATGGCTAAATCGTACTCGTCGCTTTGATTAATCCTTTTTAGATTGGTTACAATACTTGCTGCGGAACCTTTTCCTTGAACGACTGTTGGGTATAAAACCAATTGTGCAATCGGATAACGGCGTTTAATCGTTGTCATAATGTCACGAATAACTGCACCACTTGGGCTTGTTACAACTGCAATCTTCTTAGGATAGAGTGGCAGTTGCTTTTTTGGTAATGAAAATAAACCTTCTTGTGCTAGTTTTTTCTTCAACTCTTCGTAAGCTAAGTACAAAGCCCCGACGCCATCTGGTTCCATGTGTTCAATAATAATGTTGTAGTTTCCACTTGGTTCGTAAACATTGACACGACCAATCAACAATACTTTCATGCCGTCCTTCAGATCAAATTTTAGTCGACTAAACTCTTGACGATACATGACACCTTGAATTAAGGCATGATCATCTTTAATACTAAAATATTGGTGATAAGGACGTTTTCGATAGTTTGAAATCTCTCCAGTTAGAAAAACACGTTCTAAATAAGGGTCTGCATCAAATTTTCGTTTTATATATTTCGTTAGAGCCGAAACAGTAAGATACTGCTTACTCATCCTATCACCTCGATTCTAATTTTTGGATGGTCTGTTCCAGTAACATTGTAATCGTCATCGGGCCTACGCCACCTGGTACGGGTGTGATATAACTTGCAATTCCCATCGCTGATTCTGTATCGACATCACCAATTAATTTTCCGTTTTCATCACGGTTCATACCAACATCAACAACAACTACTCCTTTTTTCAAGAACTCGCCTTTAATCAGATGGCCAATACCGACAGCAGAAACAAGAATATCTGCTTGTTTAATTAGCCCTTCTAAATCTTTTGTCCGTGAATGAGCAATGGTTACTGTCGCATTTTCTTCAAGTAACATTAATGCCACAGGTTTACCGACAATATTACTGCGTCCAACCACGAGTGCTTGTTTACCCTCAATTGGAATGTTGTATGTTTTTAATAAGGTCATAATTCCTAAAGGCGTACACGGGACTGCTCCTTCGTTTCCTAATAAAAAGTTTCCCATATTGAGCGGGTGGAAACCATCAACGTCTTTTTGATAATCAATCGCTCGCAAAATCGTTTGTTCGTTAATGTGTTTTGGCAGAGGCAGCTGTACAAGAATCCCATGAACGGACGCATCTTGATTTAGATTTTCGATCACATCTAATAAGTCTGCTTCACTAATCGTGTCTTCCAAACGAATAACCTCGGATTTAATCCCGATTTTCGTTGCTTGCCGTTCTTTATTACGTACGTAGACATGACTTGCTTTATCATCTCCAACTAGAACGACCGTTAAGCCTGGTACGAGTTTTTTTTCTCTTAGTGCATCAACTCTTAATTTCATTTCTTCTTGTAATTGATTCGCTAACTTTTTACCTTCTAATAATTTCGTTTCCATACATTCACCAAATTCCTTGATTTTACATTATTTTACCATAATAAGGAGTGAAAAGTCGGATGAGACTGCTAGCAGAAAACTAGTAATTAGTCTTATCCTTCAAAAAAACCTTAATGATTACTCATTAAGGTTTTTGAATTCAATCTATTAATCTTCATTAATTAAGTTTGATAACACACCATTAATAAATTTACGTGATTTATCATCTGAATATGCCTTAACCAGTTCGATTGCCTCATTTAATGCTACTTTTTGAGGAACTTCATCGTCCTTGGCAAAAACCATTTCGTAAACAGCGATTTGTAAAATAATACTGTCTGTTTTTGGTAAACGCTCAAGCGTCCATTTTTTCAAATAGGGTTTGATTATTTCGTTAATCGCATGTTCGTTATCTAATACACCATCAACCAATTTCTCAAGATAAGGTTCATTAGGAACAGCATCCTCTTCAACATCTTCTAACTCACTCAAAAGCGCGGCGGTAATCGCATCTTGTCGTTCGAGATCATCGTTGAATTTCAGTTGAAAAATTGTTTGTAATGCTTTTTCTCTAATTTGGTGACGGTTCAAGGAAGGCAGGCTCACACTTGCTCCTCCAGTCCTTCAGTTAAACTATCTTGATGTTTTTGGATTTCTTTTGGTGTTACTAATCCAACAACATATACATTTACCATTGTAACGTTTAAGTCGCTCATAAATAGTACTTGTTCTTTAATTTTTTGTTGAATTTCTAGTGCTACTTTTGGTACAGATACGCCGTATTTGATGTAGCAATAAACATCAACTGAAAGACCATGTTCATTTAATTCTAAGTGAACGCCTTTGTTGTGAGTTTTACGGCCGAATAATTCATTCATGCCACTCTTGAAGCCACCTTGCATAGCATAAACACCGTCAACTTCATTAGCTGCGATTCCTGAAATAACTTCTAATACTTCTGGCGCAATCTCGATTTTACCAAGTGTTGTATCTTTTTCTTTTAATAAAATATTTGTATCTTCCATAAACAATCTACTCCTCTTAGTTATGTTCTCTACGCACGAGACACATAAGAACCATCAGTTGTGTTAATAACCAATTGATCATCAGCATTGACAAAGAATGGCACGTTAACAACTAAACCTGTTTCCATTACTGCTGGTTTAGATCCGCCTGATGCCGTATCTCCTTTGATTCCTGGTTCAGTTTCTGTCACGCTTAACGTTACAGTATTAGGTAGTTCAACACCTAACGTCTCTGTTCCATACATGACTAAATGTACTTCCATGTTTTCTTTTAAGTAATTTAGTTCTTCTTCAATTTGTGCTGTTGGTAATTCAACTTGTTCGTAAGTTTCAGTATCCATGAACACATGCATATCACCAGATGCATATAGGTATTGCATTTTAGATGTTGCAATATGGGCACGTCCAACTTTTTCTCCCGCACGGAATGTTTTTTCTTGAACTGCTCCTGTACGCATGTTTCTTAATTTAGAACGTACAAATGCCGCTCCTTTTCCTGGTTTAACGTGTTGAAAATCCACTACTTTCCATAAGTTACCATCTAGTTCAATTGTAAGTCCTGTTTTAAAATCGTTTACTGAAATCATATTTTTTCCTCCTGAAGCATACTTTTGCCTTAGTTTACCATATATATAGGCTCTCCTGCTATTTTATTACAGAATAATTAATTCTTTTGGAGAGAATGTTAAAATTTCATTTCCATTTTCAGTGATGTATAAATCATCTTCGATTCGAACGCCACCGATACCATCTAAATAAATACCTGGTTCGTTGGTAATAATGTTACCTGGAACAAGTGCTTTATTACCTTTTTGAGAGGCGCTTGGTCCTTCATGAACTTCCAACCCAATTCCATGACCTGTAGAGTGTCCAAAATTATCTCCATAGCCGTGAGCAGTGATGTGATCTCTTGCGATATTATCGACTTCGATACCAGTCATACCTGCTTTTGCTTGTTCATTTACTTTTAATTGAGCTTCTAGAACAACATTATAAATTTCTTTCAACTTTTCTGAAGGTTCACCAACTGACACTGTTCTTGTCATATCGGAAACGTAGCCTTTGTAATAACAACCAAAATCTAATGTCACAAATTCGTTATTTCCAATTAACTTTTCACTCGCAACGCCATGTGGCATAGCTGAACGATGACCACTTGCTACAATCGTATCAAATGACACACTTGTTGCGCCAAGGTCACGCATATAAAAATCTAAACGGTTTGCAATTTCAATTTCTGAAACACCTGGTTTAATGTAATCTAAGATATACTTAAAGCCTGCATCAGCAATTTCACATGCACGTTTGATGATGTTTAATTCTTCTTCGTCCTTCACTTCACGTAGTTCTTCAATAATACCTGAAGCTGGAATCAAGTCGCTCTCTAATAGCGTTTCTAATTCATCATAATTTTTGAAAGAAACATAAGCATCTTCAAAACCTAATTTTACAATATTTTGTTCTTCTGCAATTTTTTTAACTTCTTCGAAAATCGGTCCAATATTTCGTCTGATTTCGAAACCTTTTGCTTCTGCAGCAGCTTGTTGTGTATAACGGAAATCAGTGACAAAGAATGCCTGATCTTTCGTAACCAGCGCCAACCCAGTTGATCCCGTAAAGTTAGATACATATCGTAAATTATACGTGCTCGTTACAAGAAGCGCGTCTAAATCCTTTTCTTTTAATACAGCTTGTAGTTTTGAAAGTCTGCTCATTTTTTTATACTTCCTTTCTTGATTCAAAATCATTCTTAACTATTATAGCAAAGATTTGTTTCATAGGGGAAATAAAAAAGAATTCATGAGACCTCCGCACTTTTTGGCCTGGTTGATTAGAGAGTGTCGTTCAAAAGCAAACTCCTGTAGTCGGGAGTGTTCGGCTCTGAAATCATGATTCATTTCCCAGTTTTTTTGCTGAAGTCGGAAGTGATCACCTCTAAAAGCACTATTCACTTCCCACTTTTTCTTAAAGTCGGAAGTGATGACCTCTAAATGCACCATTCACTTCCCAATTTTTACTAAAGTCGGAAGTGATGACCTCTAAAAGCGCCATTCACTTCCGAGTTTGACCTGAAGTAGGACATTGCATCAAAAAAAGACTGAGTCTAAAAAATCGACTCAATCTTTTTTTATCTCTTTTTTAACAATAGCTTCTTCGTAGTAGCCTGAATGTAATTGGCTTTTTAATTTAATTGTTTCTTCATCCAGGCCTTCTACTCTGACAGTTCCAATATTGAAAGTGAAGGTTGTGCCGATGGTTGGATTTTTTCTTAATTCGTTTTCGGTTAAGGATAGGATTGTTTGCGATTGATAATGATGGATCAGTAACTGATAGGTCTCCATTTGACTCTGATAGACTTGGATGACCGCGTAAAAGGTAATTTGAGTGACGACAACGACCAGCAGTACGATTGGGAGTACGGCGCCTTTATTCGTCTTTAATCGTTCTTTCAACTGGAATAAACCCTCCCATCGTTTGCTGATTAAGCAACATTACTTCGACATGGATGCCACCTTCTCCATCACTGTAGCGAACATTTCTAATTCCCATCAGCATGGGGACATAGCCTGTTCCATTCTTTTTACGGATGATGTTTGCGCCTTGCCAGACGTAATCAATGCGAGTGTCACTATCATTCACGATAAAAAACACTTCGCTTCGACCTCTCAGGTGCAATCGTTTGTCGATCATGTCTTGTTCAAATTGATTTAAGAACAAATGCCATTCAATATTTTTATCTTG
>CAZLGI010000030.1:0-12938 GCA_964558995.1 uncultured Carnobacteriaceae bacterium
TCCCCCTCAAGTAGTTTTACTTTTTCAAGTGTCTACTTTAGGGGGAGCATATCAATTTTCTGGTTGAGGCTTTTTTGTTTTTAACTTTTTTGGAAATTTTTGTAAAGAGAAGTACTTCATCTTGCTATCCTTACTCATAATACAGCCTGCTGTATTATTTATGCCCATTTGATAACAAAACGTCTATTATTACCCAAAGTCGATGGAAAGGCGTTATATTTGCCTTTATTTGAGTTTCCGCTGAAAAAAGTGTATAATAAGAGATGAAAAGTATCGATGCGTGGATTCGACAGTTTCCACGCATATTTTAATGGAAATGGGTGAATTTCTTGGAAAAAAATATCTATATTGATAAAGAATTCGTGACACTTGGTCAATTCCTCAAGATTGCCGATATTATCGGTAGTGGCGGAATGGCAAAATGGTATTTATCAGAACATGTTATTTACGTTGATGAAGAAGAAGAAAATCGCCGAGGTAAAAAACTTTATTCAGGAACGGTTGTAGAAGTTCCAGGACACGGAACATTTATGATTAAAAACAAATCTGATTCAAGTAAAGAAGACGGCCAATCGCTATGATCCTAAATGAGATTACCTTGCGTAATTTCCGAAATTATCAAGAATTATCGTTAGAGTTTTCACCGGGACTTAATATCTTCCTTGGTGAAAACGCACAAGGGAAAACAAATTTGATGGAAGCCATCTATGCCCTGTCAATGGCGCGTAGTCCTAGAACCACCAATGAAAAAGAAATGATTCGTTGGCAAGAAGAAACTGCTCATATTACTGGGAAGATTGAAAAGAAAAATGCCTCTTACCCACTTGATTTACATTTCACAAAAAAAGGGAAGATTGCAAAAGTCAATCATTTAGAGCAAAAACGACTCAGTGATTATGTTGGTACGTTAAATGTTGTTCTTTTTTCTCCAGAGGACTTAGATTTAGTAAAAGGTGCACCAAGTAAGCGACGGAAATTTCTTGATATGGAATTAGGGCAAATGAGCCAAGTTTACCTGCATAATTTAGTGCAATATCAACGAGTAATGAAGCAACGGAATCTTTATTTAAAGCGTTTATGGCAAAAAAAATCACAAGACCTGATTTATTTAGATGTTTTAACTGAACAATTAGCTAATTTGGCTGCTGAAATTATCGAAGCACGACTTAAATTTATTAAACAATTAGAAAAATGGGCAGATTTGATTCATTTTCAAATATCCAATGAAAAAGAACATTTACGTATTAATTATAAATCAGTCATTGATCTATCAGAAGCAAAAACGAAGGATCAAATATTTGTTAAAGTCATGGAAGAATATGAACGGGTTAAGGATCGTGAGCGAGAACAAGGTGTGACTTTGTTTGGCCCTCATCGTGACGACCTGGTTTTTTTCATAAATGACAAAAATGTCCATCAGTTTGGTTCTCAAGGGCAGCAACGGACAAACGTTTTAAGTTTGAAGTTGGCTGAGATTGAATGTATGAAAGAAGTTCTGGGCGAATATCCAATTCTTTTACTGGATGATGTCTTATCAGAGTTAGATGATGACAGACAAACCCATCTTTTGAAAACAATTGAGAAGAAAGTTCAAACTTTTTTGACCACAACAAGTCTTGATGGTGTACAACGAAATAATATTGAAGAACCGACGATTTTTCATATTAATGCAGGTATAGTCGAAAAGGAAGGAGCATAATAGATGTCAGAATACAATAAACAACAAAAGGAACGAGCTCAAGAATATGATGCTAGTCAGATAGAAGTTTTAGAAGGATTAGAAGCAGTAAGAAAACGTCCAGGAATGTACATCGGATCAACGAGTTCGTCTGGTCTCCATCATTTAGTTTGGGAGATTGTAGATAACTCAATCGATGAGGCATTAGCTGGTTTTGCTTCGAATATTTCTATTAGTGTAGAAAAAGATAATAGTATTTTAGTAACCGATGATGGACGTGGGATTCCGGTCGATATTCAAGCAAGTACAGGACGTCCTGCTGTAGAAACGGTATATACTCAGCTTCACGCCGGAGGTAAATTTGGCGGTGGTGGTTATAAAGTTTCTGGAGGACTACACGGTGTAGGTGCATCAGTTGTAAATGCTTTGTCTGAAAAGCTGATTGTTCAAGTATTTAAGAATGGCAACATTTATGAACAAGAATTTGAACGTGGCGATATCAAAAAAGAACTAGAAATCGTTGGTGAAACAGGAGCCCATGGGACATTAGTTCAATTTTGGCCAGATCCGGAAATTTTCAAGGAGACAGTGGTCTTTGATTATGAAAAATTATCCGTTCGTGTTCGTGAATTAGCTTTCCTAAATAAAGGGTTGAATATTTCAATTACTGATAAACGACCTGATGAACCAATCGTTAATAAATACTACTATGAAGGTGGTATTAAGAGTTACGTTGAATACTTAAATCAAAATAAGAAGCCAATCTTTGATGAAGTTATTTATGTTGAAGGGGAACAAGATGATATCCAAGTTGAAGTTGCTATGCAGTACACAGATAGCTACCACACTGGTTTATTTACATTTGCTAACAATATTCATACTTATGAAGGTGGAACACACGAATCAGGCGTAAAAACAGCCTTGACTCGAGTCATCAATGATTATGCGAAAAAATCGAAAATTATGAAAGAAAACGATGATAACTTAAGTGGTGAAGACGTTCGTGAAGGTTTGACCATGGTATTGTCGATTAAACATCCGGATCCTCAATTTGAAGGACAAACGAAAACTAAATTGGGTAACTCAGAAGCACGTACTATTACAGACCGTGTCTTTTCACAAATGTTTGAGAAGTTTCTGATGGAAAACCCTCAAGTGGGTAGACAAATTGTCGAAAAAGGTAATCTTGCAGCACGTGCTCGCCTAGCAGCGAAACGCGCACGTGAAGTGACTCGTAAGAAAAGTGGTCTAGAAATCAGTAATCTACCAGGTAAATTGGCAGACTGTTCAAGTAAAGATCCTGCTATTTCTGAATTATTTATCGTTGAGGGAGACTCTGCGGGTGGTTCAGCAAAACAAGGCCGCTCACGTATTTTCCAAGCTATTTTACCAATTCGAGGTAAAATTCTTAACGTTGAAAAAGCTTCTCTGGATCGTATTTTAGCTAACGAAGAAATTCGTTCGTTATTTACGGCGATGGGGACTGGTTTTGGTGCAGAATTTGATGTATCAAAAGCACGTTACCACAAATTAGTCATTATGACCGATGCGGACGTTGATGGTGCGCATATTCGAACACTATTACTGACTCTTTTCTACCGCTACATGCGTCCACTTGTTGAAGCAGGTTATGTTTATATCGCACAACCACCTTTATACCAAGTAAAACAAGGTAAGAAAATTGAATATTTACAAACAGACGAAGAACTTGTTGAGTATTTAGCGTCAATTCCACAGAGTCCAAAACCATCAATCCAGCGTTATAAAGGGTTAGGTGAGATGGATGCAGAACAACTATGGGATACGACTATGAATCCAGAGCATCGTCGTTTTGCGCAAGTATCTGTTGAAGATGCAATAGAAGCAGATGCTGTATTAACGATGTTGATGGGTGAAAAAGTAGAGCCAAGACGTAATTTCATTCAAGATAATGCAGAATACGTTGAAAATATAGATGTTTAGGAAGGAAGGTCAAAATTAAATGAGTGAAGATGCTAAAGAATTGGACTCCGGTATGGAAGTTCGTGAACTTAGTAAGGAAATGCGGAAATCATTTCTAGAGTATGCGATGAGCGTTATCGTTTCTCGTGCCCTTCCTGATGTTCGTGACGGTTTAAAACCCGTACACCGCCGTATTCTATATGGTATGAACGAATTAGGAATGACACCAGACAAATCACATAAAAAATCCGCCCGTATTGTTGGGGATGTAATGGGTAAATATCACCCACATGGAGATAGTGCGATTTATAATTCGATGGTACGTATGGCACAAGATTTTAGCTACCGCTACCCTCTTGTAGACGGACATGGTAACTTTGGTTCAGTCGATGGTGATGGTGCTGCAGCGATGCGTTATACGGAAGCTAGAATGTCTAAAATGGCTTTAGAGATGTTACGTGATATAAATAAAGATACAATTGATTATCATGATAACTACGATGGCTCTGAACGCGAGCCAGATGTCCTCCCTGCTCGTTTTCCAAATCTTTTGGTCAATGGTGCTTCAGGGATTGCGGTTGGTATGGCGACGAATATACCCCCTCATAACTTAACTGAAACAATCGATGCTCTCCATATTCTGATGAAAAATCCAGATGCAACGACAGCAGATTTGATGGAAGCACTACCTGGTCCCGACTTCCCTACTGGTGGAATCGTTATTGGAAAATCAGGAATTAGAAAAGCTTATGAAACAGGTCGAGGATCGATTATCGTTCGTGGACGTGTTGATATTGAAATCCTAAAGAATGGTAAGGAACGAATTATTGTTTCTGAACTACCTTATTTAGTTAACAAAGCAAAATTAGTTGAACGTATCGCTGATTTAGCTCGTGATAAACGAATCGAAGGTATTACTGACTTAGCCGATGAATCAGATAGAGATGGTATGCGAGTTGTTATTGATGTCAGAAGAGACGTAAGTGCGTCAGTTATTTTGAATAATCTATATAAATTAACCCCACTTCAATCTTCATTTGGTTTTAACATGTTGGCGATTGTAAATGGTATTCCAGAAACTTTAGGTCTTAAGAGCATCTTAAGTCACTACTTGGATCACCAAAAAATTGTTATTCGACGCAGAACTGAATATGACAAACGTAGAGCAGAAGCTCGCGCACATATTTTAGCCGGCTTAAAAATTGCTTTAGATCACATCGATGAGATCGTAGCGATTCTACGCGGTTCTAGCAGTGGTGACGCAGCTAAACAAACTTTCATGGAAGATTATGGCTTGAGTGATAAACAAGCTCAGGCAATCCTAGATATGCGTATGGTTCGACTAACTGGTTTAGAACGCGAGAAAATTGAATCAGAATACGATAATCTAATGGCACTAATCGCAGATTTGGCAGATATTCTTGCAAATAAAGAACGTTTGTTCGGTATTATAGAAGACGAATTACTGGATATTAAAGAACGTTTTGGTGATGCCCGTCGTACAGAGCTGCTTATTGGTGAAGTATTATCCTTAGAAGATGAAGATTTAATCGAAGAAGAAGAAATTGTTATTACTTTGACAAACAATGGCTATATTAAACGAATTGCCAGCAGTGAATTCCGTGCACAAAAACGCGGCGGACGTGGTGTTCAAGGTATGGGCATTCATGATGATGACTTTATTGATACACTCGTTACATCATCAACGCATGACACCCTTCTCTACTTCACGAACCAAGGGAAAGTTTATAAAACAAAAGGTTATGAAATTCCTGAATATGGTCGTCAAGCAAAAGGATTACCGATTATTAACCTTCTAAATCTGGATCAAGGCGAAAATATCCAGGCAATTATTAATTTAGAAAGTAATTTATCTGATGAACAAAAAGAAGATAAACATCTATTCTTCGTAACAAGATTAGGAATTGTCAAACGTACAAGTACATCCGAATTCGGAAATATCCGCCAAAACGGTATCCGTGCGATTAACTTGAAGGATGACGATGAATTAATCAAAGTAACTGTTACAGATGGAACGAAAAATATCATTCTAGGTACAAATCACGGCTATGCAGTTAGCTTTAACGAAACAAGCGTCCGCTCTATGGGCCGTACAGCAACTGGTGTACGTGGCGCTCGTTTACGTGATGGAGACTTTATTATTGGAATGGATATTCTTGAAGAAGGAACCGAAGTCCTTGCCCTAACAGAAAAAGGCTACGGTAAACGAACAGCGATTAGCGAATATGCTATTAAAGGCCGTGGCGGTAAAGGTGTTAAAACCGTTAATGTAACGAAGAAAAATGGCAAGTTAGTCGGCCTTGCTACTGTTAATGATGAAGATGATATTATGGTCATTACAGATACAGGCGTTATGATTCGTTTCCACGCGAAGGATGTTTCTCAAACTGGCCGTGCAACATTAGGTGTCCGTTTAATTCGTCTAGATGACGAATCAAACGTATCCACGATGGCAGTTGTTGAACCAGAAGAAGAAGATGATGAAGCAGTTGACATTCAAATGGATCCGAGGAAAGACGACGAAACATTAAGAACAGATATGCAGGATTTTGCAGATGATATTCTAGCAGATACTGAAGAAGAAGCAGAAGAAGAATAGATAGATCCATAAAGAGGAGTAAAGAGGAGTTTTTCAACTCCTCTTTATTTTTATCGGAAAAAAGTTGCAATAATTATCCATACATGGTATTATCTTAGGACGTGAGTATTTTTAAATACTTTCCTTGCTCCTACAAACGTAAGAGCCAAAAGTCCATAAGGAGGTGACAGTCAAAATGAACCAATATGAAATCAACTATATTATCCGTCCAGACATCGATGAAGCTGTGAAAACTGAATTGATCGAACGTTTCGATAAAATCCTTACTGATAATGGTGCTGAAATTATTGAGTCAAAAGACTGGTCAAAACGTCGTTTAGCTTATGAAATCAACGATTTCCGCGAAGGTATCTACCATATCGTGAAAATCAAAACTGATAAAGCTCAAGCGATTCAAGAGTTTGACCGTCTAGCAAAAATCAATAATAACATTCTTAGACACATTGTTGTTAAAGAAGAAGCATAAAATGTTTCACGTGAAACATTTTAGTAGGGGGGAAGAATAAATGATTAATAATGTTGTACTAACGGGAAGATTAACGAAAGAAGTAGATTTACGATATACTTCGAATGGCACTGCTGTAGGGTCGTTTACACTAGCCGTAGAACGTTCTTTTAAGAACCAACAAGGCGAACGAGAAACTGACTTTATCAACTGTGTTATGTGGCGAAAATCTGCTGAGAACTTTGCTAATTTTACTAGAAAAGGATCCTTAGTAGGTATTGAAGGTAAAATTCAAACTAGAAACTATGAAAATCAACAAGGCCAACGTGTCTATGTGACGGAAATAGTTGCTGAGAACTTTACCCTGCTCGAGTCAAGAAGTGTAACGGAACAAAGACCAAGAGAAAACTCTTCAACTGGTGATAGTTTCCAAGATAGACCTAATTCCTATCAGTCTAATCAAAGTTCCAATAGTCAATCACAATCAAATCAGAATTACTCTTCAAACCAAAATCAATCAAGTAACAATACAGCAGATTACAATTCAAACGATGATCCATTCTTATCAAGTGGCCAGTCAATCGACATTTCAGACGATGACCTGCCATTCTAATAATAGATAGCTTGAAATAATGGATAAAAAAGGAGGAAACACTCATGGCTCAACAACGTGGTGGTGCTCGTCGCGGACGCAAACGTAAGAAAGTTTGTCATTTCTGCGCAAATCACATTGAACATGTAGATTATAAAGACACAGACTTATTAAAACGCTATGTATCTGAGCGAGGCAAAATTTTACCTCGTCGTGTAACAGGTACTTGTGCGAAACACCAAAGACCTTTAACAATCACAATCAAACGTTCTCGCTTCATGGCATTAATGCCTTTCACTGTTGCAGAATAATTGAATTTAACAACAAGCAATCATTTTTATTAATGATTGCTTGTTTTTTCTTTTAAATTATCGGAATTTGTGTTAGTTTATGTTTGTCCTGTTATGAAGGTGTATATATAACATATTAAATTAGAACATCAGCGCCCTCTTTTCCTTTTCTGGTTACTATGAAATTATTATCAAAGAATGCCAAAAATATGTATTCCTAACTCTAAAAAAAGGTACTACTATTTAATCAAGCTGAGAAACAATTTACGTTACATGTTAATCATGCAATTGAAAAACATTGGAATGTTTCACGTGAAACATTCTTAGTGTTGATCACCCCTTTTTAAAGGGTAAAACTCGATTTTGAAAAATCACCAGACGCACATAGTGTCGCATATTCTATTTAAGTTGAAACGAAGTAATTAAGAAATAGTTACAATGATTCACAGCTTTATTCAAATACAAACCTATTCAAGCCAGCGTCGATTTAGATTAATTAACTTAAAAACAAAGGAAGATTGTCGAAAAAACACAAATGTTATGCACAAAATGAATAAGTTATCTAAGCCTTGCTACCATTAGTGTTTGCGGTTAATAATAAAAGTTATCAACAGGTGGATAAGTTAAAATGGGGATAACTAAAAGTTGTAATGTTTCACGTGAAACATTACAAAAACCATCCCTTTGAAACATGGCTATTAAACTAACGGTATGTTAAAATGTAATAACAAAATCTAATATTAAATGGGAAGAAAAGGAGCAATAATGAAACTACAGGAAAAGATTAAAAACATTCCTCCATTCATACGTGCCAATAGAATTAAAATCCCAACTTATATTATCATGATAGCTATGGCACTAATCGTTGTCTTTACTTTTATCGCTAGTTGGGAAATCGGTATGGCGGTACTAATCATTATCGCGGTTATACTATGGTTCATTAATTACTCGTCAGATTATTTAATCGAAGAAACGAATAAGTATGTTTCTGATCTATCTTATCGAATAAAAAAAGGAGAACAAGAAGCATTAATTCAAATGCCTATCGGAATCCTTTTATTTAATGAAGAGTTTGAAATTCAATGGGCAAACCCGCATCTACTAAGTTATTTCAAAAATAAAGATGTATTAGGCAGAAAGATTGCTGATGTAGATGAAGAGTTGTTTCATTGGATTGAAAATTATAATGATAAAGAAGTGGAACGAATTAAATGGGATGATCAAACGTTTCAAATGATTATTCAAAAAAATATTGGTGTCATGTATCTAATGGATATAACAGAATATGCTAAAATTGAAACGAAGTATGAGAATGAACGTGTTGTTTTTGGAAATGTTATTATCGATAACTATGATGAAGCAGTTCAATCAATGAATGACAGGAAAAAATCTAACGTTAATAACTATATTACTAACCAGTTAACTAACTGGGCGAATATTAATAATGTTTTTCTCAAACGAGTATCAAATGATCGTTTTATAGCTTTCATGACCAAGAAAACCCTTGAAAGACTTGAAAGCAGTAAATTTGAAATCATTGAACAAATTCGCGAACGAACATATAAACAAAACTTTCCTTTGACTTTAAGTATGGGTTTTTCTTATCCCGTTGATACAGCCGGTGTTAAATGGAGAGATATTTCTCAACTCGCACAAGCAAACGTTGACTTAGCGCTTGCACGTGGTGGAGACCAAGTGGTAGTTCGTGCAAAAGATGAAGACGCTCGTTTTTACGGTGGAAAGACTAACCCAATGGAAAAGCGAACACGTATTCGTGCGCGTATGATCAGTCAGGCCCTAGAGGAATTAATCATTAGTTCTGATAAAGTATTTGTCATGGGGCACTCGTATCCAGACATGGACGTATTAGGAGCAAGTTTAGGTATCCGTCGTATTGTTCAAATGAATAACAAAGATGCTTGGATTATTATGAATAAAGAAGAGTTATCATCGGATATGGAACGTATGATGACGGAAGTCGACAAAGACGCTAACATATCTAAACATATTATCGATGGTGAAAAAGCAGAAGAACTCATTACACCAGATTCTCTAATTATTATGGTTGATGTTCATCGTCCGTCGATGCTACCATCGCCAGGTCTAATAGAGAAGTCTAATAAAGTGGTTATTATTGATCACCACCGCAGAGGACAAGAGTTCCCAGAAAATCCGGTACTTGTTTATATTGAACCATATGCATCATCAGCTTCTGAATTAATTGCGGAATTATTTGAGTATCAATCCAATGACATTGATACAATTAATAAAATAGAAGCAACGGCCATGTTAGCAGGTATCATCGTTGATACAAGGAACTTCAGTTTAAGAACCGGATCAAGAACTTTTGACGCAGCAAGTTACCTGCAATCAAATGGTGCGAATCCAATTATTATTCAAAAATCATTAAAAGAAGATTTAAATACTTACTTAGAACGAAGTCGATTATTGGAGACCATGACCTTTGTAATGCCAGGTATGGCTATAGCAAGAGGTGAAGACGGTCGCATATACGATACAGTCTTAGCAGCCCAGACAGCAGATACCATGCTATCAATGGAAGGTGTCGAAGCTTCCTTTGTCGTTACCCAACGAGAAGATAAGAGAATTGGGATTAGTTCTAGAAGTTTAGGCAAAATCAATGTCCAATTGATTATGGAGAAGTTAGGCGGAGGAGGGCATCTATCCAACGCTGCCACCCAAATTGAAGGTAAATCTGTGACAGAGGCTACCCAACAGTTAATTAATGTTTTAGAAAATAAAGAAGTAGAATCGGAAGGAGCAAAAAAATGAGAGTGATTTTTCTTGAAGATGTAAAAGGGAAAGGTAAAAAAGGAGAAGTTAAAAATGTTGCCGATGGGTATGCAAATAACTATCTTCTTAAAAATGGCTTAGCGAAAGAAGCAACAAAGGCTAGTGTATCTGCTTTAGAAGGACAAAAGAAAGCAGAACAGAAAAAAGCTGAAGAAGTATTAGAAGAAGCAAAGGAATTAAAAGCCTTTTTAGAAAAAGAAGACACAGTTATTAAATTAACTGCTAAGTCTGGCGAAGATGGTCGTTTGTTTGGTTCAATTACAAGTAAACAAATTGGCGATCAATTGAAGAAAGACTATAAGGTAAAAGTCGATCGACGTAAAATTGATTTGAAAGAACCGATTCGTTCGTTAGGCGTTACAAAAATGGACATTCGCCTACATTCAAAAGTAACTGCAACTTTAACTGTTCACGTTACAGCAGAATAGAATATGTGTAAAATAAGGAAGCTGAATGATACATTCGCTTCCTTATTTTTATCCAAACACGAGAACGCGTGTTCCCTACGGTGTGAATTGTTTTCCTATATAATATCAAGTACAATAAGAAGGCAAGAGAGTTTAACTCTCAATCAGTCATAGAAGAAGGATGAAGATAGTTATGCAAGAAGCACTCCAAGATCGTATACCGCCACATAGTATGGAAGCAGAAAAATCCGTCTTGGGTTCTATTTTTCTTGATCCAGAAGCAATCGTTGGTGTTCTCGAATATTTAGATGCGGTTGATTTTTATCGAAAAAATCACCAGCTTATTTTTGATGCAGTTGTTACGCTCTATAATCAAAATGAAGCAATCGACGTCGTGACTGTCACGAACCAACTTGAAAATAAGGATCAGTTAGAAAATGTTGGTGGCTTAGAATATTTAGCGGAATTAGCCACAGCAGTACCAACTGCGGCAAACGTTGAATACTACGCAAAGATTGTTGAAGAAAAATCAATTCTTAGAAATTTAATTTATTCAGCTACCGATATTGTTAAGCAGGGGTATGATGAGTCAGATCCCCTAGCTACAATATTAGATAAAGCAGAACAAAATATTCTGCAAGTTTCTGAACGTCGAAATCGTTCAGGCTTTATTCGTATTTCTGACGTCGTTAATACGTCATTACAAAATATAGAAACATTATCACAGCAAACAAGTGATGTTACTGGAGTACCAACTGGTTACATTGCCTTAGATAAAATGACAGCCGGACTTCAACAAGAAGAACTAATCATTTTAGCTGCACGTCCAGCTGTAGGTAAGACAGCCTTCGCATTAAATATTGCCCAGAACGTAGCCACTAAGTCGGATCAAGTCGTTGCGATTTTTAGTTTAGAGATGGGTGCGGAGTCACTAGTAAACCGAATGCTCTGCGCTGAAGGTAATATTGATGCAGGGAACTTACGAACGGGACAAATGTCAGAAGAAGAATGGTCTAACTTAATTATGGCAATGGCTACATTAGGACAATCTAGAATCTTCATTGACGATACACCAGGGATACGTATGGCAGAAATCCGTGCAAAAAGTCGCCGTCTAAAACAAGAGCAAGGCGAAATCGGTCTAATCGTTATCGACTATCTACAATTAATTGAAGGTAGTAATAAAGAGAGTAGACAACAAGAAGTATCTGAAATTTCAAGACAATTAAAGAAATTAGCAAAAGAACTAAAAGTACCTGTTATTGCACTTTCTCAATTATCACGTGGCGTTGAGCAAAGACAAGATAAACGACCTGTACTTAGTGATATTCGTGAATCCGGATCTATTGAGCAGGACGCGGACATTGTTGCTTTCCTCTATAGAGAAGACTATTATGAACGTGAAGGCTCTGAAGAGTCAAACGAAAGTGAATTTGAAAATAATGTCATTGAAGTTATTATTGAGAAAAACAGAAGTGGTGCACGAGGTACCGTTAAGCTTCTCTTTAAGAAGGAATATAACAAGTTCTCATCAATGTCCTATATTCCAGAACCAATGTAATGAACTTATGATAAAAAGAAGTAGAAATTTTGTTTCTACTTCTTTTTATTTTGCCTATTCTAATAAAAAAATATAGAGAATCCTTTAAAAAGAAGGTTCATGAACAAGTAAAATACTGAGTAAGTAGTCGACATTTTTAATTAAGATGGGAAATCTTTCTAATCATTATCTTAAATTAAACAGTAGATGTACGACTAGAAGATCAAAAAGACACTTAAAATAAAAGTTTCTACTATATATAGCGGTGAATCTCTCATCTGCAATTTAATAAATAAAAGATGAAACAGTACACTAATTAAAATAGACTCGTATATTTTGGTCAATATAACGACACTGTAAGTTCTTGACCTTTTAAAACTGAGATGGTATTATAACAAAGCTGTCGTTGAGAGATAGACACATAGCAATGACTTCTTTGTAAAAGAGATGTAAAAGAAATGTAAAAAAAGTGTTGACGGATTTCATAATAGATGCTATTATATAGAAGTTGTCACATGACGAACACACGTAACACGTGATAACAAAACAACATAAAGATTTGACCTTTGAAAACTGAACAAAGAATGAACGAACCAAACGTGCAGGGCATC
>CAZLGI010000031.1:0-12852 GCA_964558995.1 uncultured Carnobacteriaceae bacterium
TTACGATTGGTTTTGCCGTTTGGTTAGTTCTTAAAAAAGTGAAATCTTTCCAAAGAATTCAAGATGGCGCAAAAGAGATGAGAGAAGGAAATTTGCAACATCAAATAGATATTGATGGCAGAGGTGAATTTGCCGTTTTGGCCGGAAATATTAACGGGATTAATGAGGGCTTTAAGCAGGCCGTTCATAACGAGTTGAAAAATGAACGCATGAAAACCGAGCTAATTACCAACGTTTCTCATGATATTCGAACACCATTGACGTCTCTCATTACGTACACGGATTTATTAAAAGCAGAAACCGATCCAGAAAAAGTTCAATCATATATTGAGATTTTAGACCAAAAGACAAAACGATTGAAGATCCTAACGGATGACTTGTTCGATGCTGCAAAAGCAACGAGTGGCGATATCCCAGTTGATTTACAACAAATTGATATTGTTGCTTTAATCAATCAAGGAATTGGTGAAGTGAGTGAAAATATAATGGAAAAGAACTTGATTTTCAAACTCAACCAATCAGCCGAGAAAATGTATGTGACTGCAGATGGAAGATTATTGTGGCGCTCAATTGAAAACATCCTTTCCAATATTTTTAACTACGCACTCGAAGGCTCAAGAGTTTACATAGATATTGTCGATAATGGGAATGGAACTTTGATTAGTTTTAAGAATATTTCCAAGCATGAATTAAACGTCACCAGTGAAGAGCTGATGCAACGTTTCAAACGCGGAGACGAAGCAAGAAGCAGTAACGGAAGTGGTTTAGGCTTATCAATCACAAAAAGCCTAATTGAAAATCAAAACGGTTCATTCACTATTGCAATCGACGGCGATTTGTTCAAATCAATGATTTATTTTCCAAAATAAGTACCAGCAAAATGGAGTTATCAATTCCCTGAAATCATTAAGAGCAATACAATGGTATTACTAAAGGTGCAGAGGGATTTCTTGGTAACGATAAGCTTGAAGTTGGACATTGCAGAAGAATTTATTAAAAATAGAAAAGACAAGTCCCATTCTTAGGATTTGTCTTTTTTCAATTGTGTTAGAATTATGAACCAAATACCTACTTAAATGCTGATTTAACGGCATTTAACCCCAGTTGAGCTAGAACAGATGAGCAAAATATGCTAATATAGACAAGATGTGAGGATGGAGGTGCTAGTTATGTCAGAATTACCAAATTGTCCAAGCTGTGATTCAGAATACACTTACGAAGATAGAGGCAACATTGTTTGTTCGATGTGTGCACATGAGTGGAATCCAGAGGCAGAGGTAGCCGATGAAGTAGTGATAAGAGATGCTAACGGAAACCCATTAGCTGATGGAGATGACGTTATCGTTGTCAAAGATCTTAAAGTAAAAGGTTCCTCATCTATCAAGCAAGGTACAAAAGTAAAAAGTATCATACTCATTCATGATCCAAAAGACGGACATGATATTGATTGTAAAGTTGACGGCTTCGGACCAATGAAATTAAAGTCTGAATTTGTTAAAAAAGCATAATCAATACTAAAAAGCTCCCTTTTAATAGACCCCTAATATAAAAGGGCTACGAGAAAGAGAGCTTTTTTGCTTCCTAACGTGCCGCTTTGCTGCTCAAAAATCCCCCAAAAAATAGAATAGAATCTAAATTTTTGGGGAATCTCTCATTCAAAGCCAAATTATTTTTCTCCGCTTAACTTCACTAAAATTTTAGCTTGGCTCTTATCGTTTTGAAGTTTTTCGAACCCTTTTTCGATAATATCTTCTAATTCGATATGCTCTGTAATTAACGGGGATGGGTCGATTTGACCACTTTCAATCATTTTGATTGTTAGTTCAAAAATATCGTCTTCGTATGCAAGTGAAGAAACAATTTTTACACCGCTCGCAGTTAGAAGCATTGGGTTAAAGTCGATTGGTTTTTCAAAAATCGAAACAATTGTGACCACACCACGCGGACGAGTTACTTGAATGGATTGTTCAAAGGTTTGTTTCACACCAGCAACTTCAAACGTCCGGTCGACGCCATATGGATAGTATTGCTTAATAAACGCAATAGGGTCAGTTTCACCAGAGTTAATCGCATAGCTTGCGCCGACTTCTAATGCTTTTTCTAGACGTTGTTCAGAAAGGTCAAAGACAAAAATGTCCTTTGCACCTGCAGCTCTTGCAGCAATAATATTTGCTAAGCCAATTGGACCTGCTCCGAAAATCGCAACACTATCACCAAACTCCATCTCAGATTCACGGATTGCTTGCATCGCTACAGCTGTTGGTTCAGCTAGAGCAGCAACTTCCAAATCAACAGATTTGTCGACAGTGACACAATATTTCTGATCACAAACGACGTAATCGGCAAAACCACCATCTGCTCCCAGACCAATAAATTGAAATCCTTGATACATATCGACTAATTTATTATCATGCTTGCCGCTAACAATTAATGGGTTAACTGCAACTTTATCTCCAACTTTTACATTCGTTACATCACTACCAACTTCTTCAATCACACCAGAAAATTCATGACCCAAAGTAATCGGTATAGTCTTACCAGTCAATCCATCTGGCGTATCGCCAGGCACCGTCATTGGTCCTGCATTATATTCATGCAAGTCACTGCCGCAAATTCCAGCCCAAGCGACTTTAATTTTTACATCTAATTTATCTAAAACAGGGATTTCTACTTCCTCAACTCGTAAATCTTTTGCCTTATAAAAACGTGCTGCTCTCATTAAAAATGCCCCCTTAAATATTGTAATAAGTTAATGATAACAAAGGAATGACGATTTGTAAATTTAATCACAAACTAGTTATTTTTATATAATTAATTGCGAAGATGAACAGTTTATTTGAATGTATATTATATAAAAAAAGGTGAATAGTACTGTTGTAAAAGAGTTTTAGTATAAGAAAAATCATTTCCATGAAATTAAAATAATATGTGAAAAGAAACTCAAAAATCATTCTACACTTAAACAAGAAGACTGAGGGGAACACTTACACGGATTCTGAAAAGGCATATGATTTGTTGAATATGCAACTGTTTCTTTATAATAAAGCAAAGGAGATGCATTTATGTATCTCAAAAGAGAGGCGGGAAAATTATGGCAGGTATTTTAAGAACAGTTATTGTAGTGTTAATCGCACTATGGCTAATCGGATTAATTTTCAAAGTTGGAGGAGCATTAATTCATATCCTACTATTAGTAGCCGGAATTATTTTTGTATTCCAATTGATTACTGGTAAAAGAAAATTATAACGTATTTCCGCTAGAACCTAGCAACGGCACGTAAGTCTGCTGTTGCTAGGTCTTTTTTGGAATCTTCCCAAAAAACTAAACCAAGATGCATGTCTATCGTCATATTTCATGTATAATTAAAGCAGTATTGAAATGTTTTTTTATAAAGGAGACTAGCAGTGAAACTTATATCATGGAATATTGATTCATTAAATGCCGCTTTAACAAGTGACTCAGCGCGTGCTCTACTATCTAGAGGCGTGTTAAATACCCTTATTGACCACAATCCAGATGTGATTGCGATCCAGGAAACCAAATTATCCAGCAAAGGACCGACAAAGAAACATTTGGAGATTTTAGAAGAAAAATTTTCGGACTATACAATTGTTTGGAATAGTTCAGTTGAGCCTGCACGAAAAGGTTATGCCGGGACGATGTTTTTATATAAAAAGGAACTGACACCTAACGTCACCTTTCCAGCTATCGGAGCACCGACAACGATGGATTTAGAAGGCCGCATTATTACACTAGAATTTGACGACTTTTTCTTAACCCAAGTTTACACACCAAATGCTGGGTCGAATTTGGTTCGTTTAACTGACCGCCAAATCTGGGATGAGAAGTATGCCGCTTATCTGGAAAGCTTAGACCAAGTGAAGCCTGTTCTTGCAACAGGTGACTTCAACGTGGCGCATCGTGAAATCGACTTGGCCAATCCAACGAGAAATCGGACATCGGCTGGCTTTACCGACGAAGAGCGCCAAGGCTTTTCAAATCTTTTGGAAAAAGGTTTTACAGACACATTCCGTCACATACATGGTGATGTCACAGGGGAATACACGTGGTGGAACCAACGCGCCAAAACGAGTAAAATCAATAATTCAGGATGGAGAATTGATTATTGGCTTGTGAGTAATCGCCTGGCAGATGCCGTTCTTAAATCAGATATGATCGATTCTGGCATAAGGCAAGATCATACGCCAATTTTAATTGAAGTGGCTTTATAGTTAAATGACCTTAGCAGCACACATCTTTCGCTGTTAAGGTTTTTTTACCTGGATAGTCGTTGTCAAGGTTACCAGTTTTTGGTACACTGAATATTGGTTTGCAATATTTGTATAGCACAGAATAAATGGAGGAATTATGGATGGAGAAGAAAAGGTTAGCATTATTAGGTGACGGCCGTCTGAATGAGATCGTTGCAAATGCGATTAAAGATGGGATTTTACCTGAGTACGAATTGGTCGGAGTTTTTGGAGTGGACGAAGCAAAGGTTCAAGCTTTCGCTGAACGACATAACTGTGTACCATGTATGACGATTGAAGAACTAATGGATTTAAAACCGGACTTCACATCCGAAGCAGCATCTCCACAAGCTGTTAGAGATTATAGTGAGTTTGTTCTAAACAGTGGCTCAAATCTTGTTGTAATTACAGTTGGAGCATTTGCTGACCAAGAACTTTATGCAAGAGTGAGAGAAACAGCAAGCAAAAACGGGACGCGTGTTTATATCGCAAGTGGTGCAGTAGGTGGCTTTGATATCCTACGTACGGCTAAGTTGATGAGCCCGATCACAGCAAAAATGAAATCGAAAAAATCTTTGCGCTCATTACTGTATTCCCCGCTTTTCAAAGAAAGCTTATTAACGAATACAGAACCAGAGCAAGTTTTCTCTGGGAGCACAAGAGAAGCAATCGATACACTACCATTCCATTATAACGTTGCCGTAGCGACTGCTCTAGCAAGCGCAGGCCCGGAAGATACGATCTTAAACATTGAAGTCGTACCGAATTTCGTGGGAGATGAATATAAAATTGAAATCGAAGGCGATGAGATCAAAACAGATCTTAATATCTATTCGAGAACACCAAGAATTGCAGGTTGGAGCATCGTTGCTGCTCTGCAAAATGCGGTATCTCCAATCGTTTTCTAAAACATATAAAAAGAAAAGTCCCGAAAAGTTAGCGTCAAACCTAACTTTTTGGGGTTCTTTTTTTCAAAAAAGTAATAAACTAGACGTTAATTAAGAAGACATACTATCTCATATGGGTTAAAATATAATTAGACAGAACACTCAGAAAGAGGGACTGCCAATGGAATGTTTTGATGAGTATGATTTTGAACGGAAACCAACAGGCCAAGTTTTAGATGATCGGTCAGATATGCCAAAAGGTGGTTATCACTTGATTGCGCATCTATGTATTTTTAATTCTGCTGGTGAAATGCTGATTCAGAAGCGCCAATCTTTCAAAGGAAAATGGCCGAACATGTGGGATCTATCTGTCGGCGGAAAAATACAAGCAGGCGAATCAAGCCAAGAAGGCATTCAAAGAGAATTGAAGGAAGAATTAAATCTTGAAATAGATTTTTCAGGCCTACGACCCCATCTTACTTTGAACCACGAGAACGGCTATGATGATATCTTTATCGTGGAAAAGGCCGTCAATTTAGACGAGCTTATTTTGCAAGAAGATGAAGTAAAAGCTGTGAAATGGGCAAGCAAAGAAACGATTCTAAAGATGATTGAAAATGCTGAATTTATTAATTACTATACGAATTTGATTCCTTTATTATTTGAAATGCGAAAAAATTACGGCTATATTTACGATGATTTTTGAAAAAATGCTTAGGAGACAGTCACATGAAAATTCGCTACGAACTAACTGAAGACGATTACATCCAATTTAATTTATACCATATGCAAAATTCACCATCACAAAAGAAGACATTTATGATTTCACGATATTTACTTCCACTATTATTAGCCATTCCAATTTATTTATTTGGAACGCTAGTATTCAAGCAACCAAGTTTATTTTGGATCATCATCGCAGTCTTATACACTGTGATATGGATGGTCACTTTCCCTAAATTATTTAAGCGCAACGTCACAAAAGCCATGAAAAAAATGGCTCAAGAAGGCGATAATTCAAATTTTTATGGTCTGAAAACATTAGAAATTGAGGACGACAAAATTATCGCGACTGACGACACAACAACTTCAATCGTTTTGAAAAGTGCCATTAAAGATATAAAAGTTTATGACGATATGGTTCTGCTATATGAGAGTGCCATCAGTGCACATATTATCCCAACTAGAAGTCTATCGAATGAAAAGGTTGACCAACTACTTAAGGAGCTTTCGAATGGCCAAGAGTGAAGCAGCTGTGTTTACCAATATGTGCATGGTTTACGATGATTTCGGAAATGTTTTAGCCATCGACCGACAGAAAAAGGATTGGCCAGGCATTACTTTTCCTGGAGGCAAGGTCGAAAGAGGCGAATCATTTGTCGACTCTGTGACCCGAGAAGTAGAAGAAGAAACCGGTCTGAAAGTAGAAAAGTTAGAATTGTGCGGTATTAAGCAGTTCCAAGATGAAGAAGACGCTCGCTACGTGGTTTTGCTATATAAAACAAACCACTTCAGCGGGAACCTCCGTTCATCGGACGAAGGCGACGTCTACTGGATTAAACGAAATGAATTATTGAACTATTCATTGGCGAATGACTTTAAAGAAGTGGTAGAAGTTATGGAAAATGATGACTTCAGTGAGTTCTTTTATTTCAAGGACGAAGAGAATGAATGGGATTTTAAGCTACTATAGAGATACTGAAGGATGATTAAATTTGGACGATATATACTTTAGACCTATTGACGAATTGAATGAACAGTTTGTACGTAAGGTTTCCTTAAAACCAACACAGACAACATTTATTGAAACCGTGGATGAATGCCTGGCGGAAGCGGCAGAAGAGCCACTGTGGCACCCACTGGCTATCTATCAACAAGATAATCTGATAGGCTTTGCGATGCATGGCTCGTTAGGACCTGGCAGCTACATCTGGATCGACCGCTTAATCATTGATCAAGCTTACCAAGGGCTGGGTCTAGGTAAAAAGGCAATGCAGAAGCTCATGGAAAAAGTAACAAATGACTATGAGGTCAACGTATTATACTTAAGTATTTTACCAGAAAACAAAGTGGCCGAGCGTTTGTACACTCAATTAGGGTTTAAATATACCAATGAGAAGGACCCAAATGGTGAGCTGATATTTGAGTATACCGTACGTTAAGATTGGATCTGCCGTTTTAGAATTAACTAATTTAATAGTTAAGGGAGCGAATAGAAATGAAAAAGATTTTCGCACTAGGATTACTAACTGCTACATTTTTGTTAACAGCCTGTGGATCAACAAATTTAGGTGAAGAATCAAGTCATGGCTCAGATGTGAATAACTTGGAAGGTGTGACAATTGAATTAACTAAAGACACTTATAAATCAGAAGGAGACAACTTCGAGTTAGTGGTCAAAAATAATTCTGATAAAGAAGTCACGTATGGCGTACCGTATTCGCTTGAATATATGAGCGATGGCGCTTGGTATGTCGTTGAACCTGAAGAAGAAATGGCTTTTATCATGATCGCCTTTATTTTAGCAGCGGGTGAAGAGGCGGCAGAAGAGCTTAATCTGACCTACTATGAACCACTCGCAGCCGGACAATACCGGATTATTAGACGAATCGACGGCGCAGAATTAACAGCTGAATTTGAGGTTGTAGAAGAGTGATGTCCTCTTAATGAGAGACAAAACATTCAAAAAAATCATCCTTCTTGCGAGGGAGTTTTAAGCACAAAATACATAATTTAACATATGTTTAAGCAATTGAATTGTATTCTAAATAATGAGACCTTTCCTTTTGAAGATAGATTTTATCAGTAGAAAGAATTCGAATTCTTTCTGACCTGCAAAAGACTAATCATCTACCAGCAGTCTATTTCTCATACGGGAGAAATAGGCTTTTTTTGTGCTTTTATAACTCAATCTATTCATTTCGGAGAGTCATATAACAGGCGAAAGAAGGATAATTGATTCTAAGCTCACTGTATAAATGAACATTCAAGTATATACTTGAATAAAAACCTGAAGCCATCTATACTATATTCAAATATATATTTGAATGGAAGGTAATAATTATGACTCAACAAGCCATGTGTGACATATTTTGTTATGACGAAGAAAAAGTAGAACGAGTTCAGGAAATTTTAGAAGAGGTAGACATAGCTGGTATTTCTTTAGTCTTAAAAGCCATTGCTGATGAAAAACGAGCGAAGATTGTTTACGCCTTAACTTTGGAAGACGAGTTATGTGTCTGTGATATCGCAAATGTATTAAATCTAACCATTGCGAACACGTCTCACCATTTACGAACCTTATACAAACAACGAATTGTCACCTATAGAAAAGAAGGAAAACTATCCTTCTATTCACTTCAAGGTGAAGAAATGAAGCGAATCATGGGGATTGCCTTAGCCCATAAGAAAGAAGTTGTGGCCCATGTCTGAAAAACAACTAGCACATGTTAACATAGAAACAAATAACTTCCGAGTCGAGGGCTTTTCTTGCGCTAATTGTGCTGGGAAATTCGAACGAAATGTAAAAAAAATTCCAGGAGTTCAAGATGCAAAAGTGAACTTTGGCGCATCTAAACTATCCGTTTCCGGTGAGGTTACCATTGCCCAATTAGAAGAGGCCGGGGCATTTGAAAATCTAAAGGTTAAGCTGGAAGGCATTCCACCTGTAACAGAAGAAAATGATGAAACAACAAAGCTCCCTGTCTACGAGAAGTATAGCACCTTACTTTTCGCTAGTTTATTAATCACATTTGGTTTCCTTTCTTCTTTTGTCAATGGAGATGAAAATATACTCACGATTTTATTATTTTTAACATCTATGTTGATAGGCGGTCATTCTTTATTCAAAGTCGGCCTTCAAAACTTAGTCCGTTTTGACTTTGATATGAAAACTTTAATGACTGTCGCTGCAATTGGCGGAGCTATCATTGGAGAATGGGCTGAAGTATCATTGGTTGTCATTCTTTTTGCGCTTAGCGAAGAGCTAGAACGGTTTTCTATGGACAAGGCGAGACAGTCGATCCAATCTCTCATGACAATTGCTCCAAAAAAGGCTTTAATTCGTCGGAATGGTGAGGAAACAGTCGTTCACGTCAATGATATTAAAATAGGCGATAAGATGATTGTGAAACCTGGCCAAAAAATCGCTATGGATGGCGTGGTTACAAAAGGGTATTCTGCTGTCAATCAAGCGGCAATTACCGGAGAGTCTGTTCCAGTTGAAAAAACGGTAAACGATGATGTGTTTTCGGGAACCTTAAATGAAGAAGGATTTTTAGAAGTTAAAATAACCAAGCTCGTGGCAGACACAACAATGGCAAAAATCATCCACCTCGTAGAAGAGGCACAAGGAGAACGTGCTCCGGCTCAAGCGTTTGTCGATAAGTTTGCTAAATACTATACGCCTGTCATTATGCTAGTAGCACTTCTAGTTGCGGTTGCTCCTCCTCTTTTATTTGGCGGATCCTGGGAAACGTGGGTTTATCAAGGCTTGGCCGTTCTTGTAGTCGGCTGTCCATGTGCTTTAGTTATTTCTACCCCAATTTCAATCGTATCAGCTATTGGAAATGCAGCTAAAAAAGGCGTCCTTATCAAAGGCGGCATTTACTTGGAAGAAATGGGATCCTTGAAGGCTATTGCTTTTGATAAAACAGGAACTCTGACAAAAGGTGTTCCGGTTGTAACTGACTACTTACTTTTGAATAAACAAGTAGATGAGAAGACACTTTATTCTAAAATTACTGCTTTAGAAAACTATTCCCAACACCCTTTAGCTTCGGCAATTATGACTAAGGCTGAGGAAATGCAAGTTTCTTATGCGAATGTCTCAATCGAAAACTTTACCTCTATAACAGGGAAGGGGATCAAAGGAACAATCGAGGAGACGACGTATTACATTGGAAGTCCAAATCTATTTAAGGAACATTCACCTCTTAATAAGAAGACGGAAGAGACGGTTGAACACCTGCAAATGCAAGGAAAGTCCGTCATACTAATTGGAACTGAAAAAGAGTTGCTTGCCGTAATTGCTGTTGCTGATGAAATACGCGAAACAAGCAAAGAAGTGATTCAGAAATTACATGACATGGGCATCGAGCATACGATTATGCTAACAGGCGACAATTATGGCACTGCAAAGGCGATTGGAAACCAGGTTGGTGTTTCTGAATATCAAGCAGAGCTTATGCCTGAAGATAAGCTCACTTACATCAAGAAACTGATAAATATATATAAAAACGTTGCAATGGTTGGAGATGGCGTCAACGATGCACCTGCACTAGCTGCTTCCACTGTTGGTATCGCGATGGGGGGTGCCGGAACGGATACCGCGCTTGAGACCGCTGATGTGGCTCTCATGGCAGATGACTTACGCCAACTTCCTTTTGCGATTAAGTTGAGCCGCAAAGCCTTGGCAATTATTAAAGCTAATATTACTTTTGCTATAGCAATTAAAATCGTAGCCTTACTTCTAGTTATTCCGGGGTGGCTTACACTGTGGATTGCTCTCTTATCCGATATGGGAGCTACTCTTCTGGTTGCCCTCAACGGTATGCGTCTCATGCGCGTAGAAGATTAAGCTCTTATACCAATGTTCAGCTTGCTACTGACATTGGTATTTTTTTCTCTACTCAAGTCTCTCACGCAGATTCTGTATTGAAACCTGACTTAAAATCTTCGGAAATCGCATGTATATTTCTCATTTTGCGATAACGAGTTAACTTAATGGTACAATGGAATCTAAGAAAAGGAGAAAAATATGAATCAAAGCAAACCACTTAATCAGCAGATAATACGTATCTATTTAGAGTATGAAAAAGAAACCCTCTTACTTGATCGGAAAGAAGGCACGCTTGAATATGCTAAAAGAGATGGATCTAAGTTGTTTTTTTATCACCTTTTTCAAGATAAAAGAGCTGTTTTGGAATTGTTAGATTTCTTTACATCGGAGATTTTATTTAATGACTCCCATGATTTGACAGAAGACACACCTAATCGGTTAACGATCACATTCAAAAACGAAGATAGATTTACCCATTATTTTGAAATTTCAACCTTGCCAAAAGGTTGGAATAAATTCGTGGAAAAAGTAAATAACTTTATAAATTACAAGAATAGTGGAGTGATATTGAAAATTAAAAGTTCAAAATGACAAAAAACAGGAAGAGTAATCAATTCTACAGGTGGATAATCATTATATGTTTCTGGCATTAATTGTCATCATTTGTTATTAATTTGCATGTCGTTTGTTATCGTATCTGCAAATTAAAATGAAAAACAAGAAAGAATAAAAACTTAAGCGACAAAGATATGTCCTCTTGATATAATAGATATAACTATTAATATTTTTCTGAATTGGAGTGTATTATGAAAAACAAGCTAGATATAAAAATCGTTTTTTATTTACTTATTACATTTTCCCTCTTACTGCTTTACAATTATTCTGATCGGATTTTAGGGTATGCACGACACTCTCTAACTGTGATGAAACCATTAATTATTGGAGCACTAATTGCCTATCTATTAAATCTAATTATTATCAGATTAGAGCGTTCCGTACTTAAAAAAATGCAAGACCGTTATCCTAAAATCATGCGAGCAATTAGTATCTTACTTTCAATCGTAATTGTTTCAGGAGTTCTTTACTTAATTATTAAATTAATTCTTCCACAAGTTATTACGATGCTAACCAGTTTAGTCAGTAGTATCCCAAATCTAATCAACCAGATCCAGAGTTTAATTGAAAGTAGTGAAGTGTCTTTCTTACTTAATTATCTAGGAGAAAATCTAACGGCTGACTTTAATAACTTATCGCAACGTGTGCTAAATTTTGCAACAACGAGCATTAATCAATTGCTAACCTCCTTTGTTCAAGTTATTGGTGGGGCGACGAGTGGTCTTTTTTCACTTATTATTGCGTTCTCCTTCTCAATTTACTTGTTAATTAGTAAAGAAAGACTCATGCAACAAGCTAATATGCTTGGAGAAGCTTTTTTATCAACAACTTTATATAGAAGAGCATCTCGTTTAGCTACCATCGCTCATGATAATTTCTCAGGATTCTTTGTTGGTCAAACGATCGAAGCGGTCATCTTAGGCCTTCTATGTATTATCGGCATGATGATATTCCGATTCCCGTTCGCTTTAACCATAGGAACATTCATCGGCTTCACGGCTCTAATTCCGTTGTTTGGTGCATGGATTGGTGGGGCGGTAGGTGTTATTCTAATCGCATCACAAGACCTGTCTCAAGCCTTGTTCTTTATTCTATTCATCATCATCCTACAACAAATAGAAACCAACGTTATCTATCCACGCGTTGTTGGAACGAGTATTGGAATTCCAGGAATCTGGGTACTAGTCGCAATCACAATTGGCGGAGGCGTTGCTGGCATCGCAGGAATGCTGTTAGGTGTTCCCATCGTCGCAACAATTTACCAAGTAGTGGGAATGATCACACGTAAACGATTAGAAGATAAAGAACGAAAAAAACCAACAGAAGAACTTATTATTAAGTAAAAAAATACCATAGCCATCAGGGAAATTCCTTTGACGGCTATGGTATTTTTTATTGTGGTTGTGTGGCTCAAACTGAAATCGAAGAGAATTGCTTTTATAAGAAGGAACATTCCCCACTTTAGATAGAAGTCAGAAGTGAATTGGATTTTAGGAGGGGAACACTTCCCATTTTAGATAAAAGTCGGAAGTGAATTGG
>CAZLGI010000032.1:0-12819 GCA_964558995.1 uncultured Carnobacteriaceae bacterium
TCAGTTTCAACTCTTCTACTTGATCTTCTGACAGATTTTTTATTGAGTTCTTTGCAATCGGAAGAATACTTCCTGCTTTTATGAATAAAGGAATGCTTTCCAGATCAACTGGGTATTCAATCGTTTGGCCCCCCTCATACGCTTCACGAGTATAGAAATCATAAAACACTTCACCTTCAGGCAAGTAAATCTCTTTCATCGTTTGGCCTTTTTCGACAACGTTCGCTACAAGTAAACTATCTCCTAGCATGAATGTTGTTCCTTCATCATAGACTTTCGGATCATGTTGATAAGCACTAACCATTGCTTCCATAATTGGCAAGCCTGTTTGGTTTGCACGATCATTCAGACTGTAGAAATATGGTGATAATTGGTAACGGAACTGAATTGATTCGCGAACTAGTGGTGTCAATTTTTCATACATCCATGGTTCTGTTACGGTGTTATCTGTATTTGTCGAATGAATTGAGAAACGCGGTTGAAAAATACCATGTTGAATCCAACGTAAAAATAATTCAGGTTCAGGAGCTGGTCCAGAAAATCCTTCTATATCGCACCCATGATGAGCGACTCCAGACATTCCCATTCCTAGGATTGTTGCAATGTTATATTTTAACGAATCCCAACTTGTATAGTTATCTCCGGCCCATGTCTGTGCATAGCGCTGAATACCGGTGTGCCCTGCTCGACATACAATATATGGGCGAACATCTTTATTCACTTCTGAAATTGCGTCCTCTGTCACATGACACATGATGTTTGACATCACTGAGCGAACTTGCGCGATACTCGTAGACTTTCCTTCGAAATCAACCTGATAGTCATCATCGATTAGACCGTCATACTCACAGTTATCATTCCAAACAGAATACGTTCCTTTTTCGATAATCTCATCCTTTAAGTAATCTTTCCAGATTTCTCTCGATTCAGGTCTCGTAAAGTCTGCGTAGACGCCGTTTCCACCCCACCATTTACCGATTCCTGGCTCACCATTTTTATCTTTGATAAAGAGATCTTTTTCTTTCATCTCTGGATAAAGTGGATTAGTCAGTAATACAGCTGGTTTAACATTAGGTGATACGACAATATTTTTTTTTGTCATTTGATTAAAGAACTCTTCCGGATCTGGGAAGCGGTCTTTATTCCAATTAAATACTGAACGCTGTAACTTGCCATCAATTGGGATATTGCAGTAGCCCGATGATAGTTGGAAACCATCAATTGGAATGCCTTCTTTTTTACATGTTTCAATAAACTTTAGAATGCCTTCGTCAGCATTTTTTTCATATTCTGCGTAGTACATTGATGAACCTAAGTAGCCTAAACTATAACGAGGTAACAATGCAGATTTACCAGTTAAGTCTGTATAACCTTCAACCACTTCTCGAATAGAAGGTCCTGCAATTAGGAATAAATCGATGTCTCCGCCATCAGTACGATAGCGACTTTTTTTATGCCAATAGTTACTATGCTCGTTTCCCATATCGAATTCACAGGAATATGTATTATGATAGAAATAGCCTGATGCTTTTTTAGACGATTTATTCAATTTAATATAAAACGGAATATGTTTGTAAAGTGAGTCCCTGTTTTTAGGGTCATAGCCCATCGCATCTGTTGGATGCATAGACATGCTAGTTTCTGCTTTATTTATTTCACCTGTTTTTTCACCAAAGCCGTAGAAATAATCATCTTCTTCGATTTCACTTGTGTGAGAACGACGATTGTTATTGTCTTCTATAAAGGCTAAATCAACGACGTCCCGATGGAGAATTCCGTCATCGGAATCAAACACGGTGATTCTAAAGGGATTTTTATCGATTTCAACGCGTAAGCGCCTTCCTTTTATTGTATAGCGATCAATCTCTTCTGTTAGAATTGATTCCGCTACTTGAACTCTTTTTCTTTCGTCACCTAAAAAGTCATCCATACGATCTTCCCAGGCTGTCATAACTAAGCTATATGACTCCTCAGCAAAGTCACCATCAAAGCCAGCTCTGATTCGAATAATATCATCTGTTAGAAACCAGATTCTAAAAGGCACTGAGTTTGTCGATAGCTCATAGTAGTTATTCTTTTTTTGTATCTCTATTAATTCCTTTGTAATTCTCATTGCTCACACTCCTAAACTATTTTTATACAATTTACTTTAAGTTTTTTGGTGATATAGAGGACTTCTCCTGAATATCCTTCTTAAATCGTGTTGGTGTCATCCCTGTCTGCTCTTTTATAAAGCGACAAAAATGAGCCGAACTTTGAAATCCACAATCTGAAGCAATCTCAGTAAATGTCTTGTTATCTGTTACTTCGATTAAGTATTTCACTTGGGTGAAACGGTAGTACATCAGATATTGCATAATCGTGTAACCTGTCGTTTCTTTGAATACACGTGACATATATGAGGCACTTAAATTAAACTCTTGGCTCATATTCTTTATTGTTAACTTTTCAGAAAAATTATTATGCATATGTTCAATAATTTTTTCTGTGTAATATTCCTTGATATTACTTTTTATATCATTTGAAGAAAATGTTGACTCACTAAACCGACTAATTACCAACAGTAGTTTAATAATTCCTAACTGAATTTCTTTGTTAATCTCCTCAGAATTTTCAATTTCGGACAATTGCTTTAGATCTTCTATGATGTAAACAATTTTATCTAAATTCTCATTTTTCGACACATGCCTAATTCCAACATCGCCTTCTTCAAAATAAGATAGTATTTCTGAATATCCAAAAATTTTTTTACTTTGATCTATAAAACTAGGTGGAAAGTGAACAACACTTCTTACGTATTCGCTTTCATTACTTAATACTCGAGCTTTATGAATGCTTCTACCATTCATCAGTAAAATTGTCCCTGGTCTTAGTTGAATGACTTTATCATCTACAATATATTGGCAGTTACCTTCGTGGAATACATAAATTTCGTATTCATTATGTGAATGAAATTGTAAACTCTCTACATTACCTTTGGCTTTAGCGAATGCAATAAACATTTTTCTCCTCCAGTTATTTTTGTAGAAGCTCTTCATGACAATATTATATAGGGGTTTTTCTTATCTTTCATTATTATATCCTATCTAGTTGCTAGTAAAATGTTGACTAGGACTGAACAAATTTGAGCCTCAATCTCATGGATTTTTTATAAATTAGTAGAAGACATACGCGCATTATAACGGTGTGCGGATGTCTTCTTGATTAAATATATAACTTACAACACTTCCAAATATGATAGTGGGAAGTGGTACCACCAATAATCGCAATTCACTTCCGACTTTTGCTGAAAGTGGGAAGTGGTACCTTCTGAAAAGCCCAAAGATTTACAAAACTTCCGCCAACAAGCGAATGGTCTGTTTCCGTTTCTCAATCGAATAGGTATTTGGAATAATCATGACTTCATCAGCACCATAAGCTTTTTGGAGATCGAGTAATTGTTGCTTGACCTCTTCTGCTGTTCCGTAGACGACTCTTTGATGTGTTGCTGTCAGCGCTTTTTGTTCATCTTCGGTATAGGTCACGTTGCTGGCTTTTTCTGGTGTTGGCATGTGGTAGACAGCGCGCGTTCGGCTGACTGAGGACACATGCCACAACTCGAAGGCACGTAACATGTCTTCGGCGTCTTCTTTCGTTTTGCCTACTAAAGCAAAGACTGCTACGATTGCGTTTGGTTTTGTCGCTAATATTGTTGGTATGAAGCCATCTCGGTACTCATTAATGGCTTCTCGCCCGACTACAACATCTGGTCGGATGAAATGAGCGTACACAAGGCCACTACCATTTCTGGCTGCAACTTCAGAATTGCGTCCGCTAGCTGCTAAAATAAACATTTCTGGTGTTGACTCGATAATTGGTCGTGCGCGTTTATTTTTATAGGCGTGTCCCTTTGGCAAAGAATCAGTCAAAAAGCCGGCTAAATCATCGACTTGATCTGCATAATTCGGGGGACCTGTTTTGCCCTCGTTCAAAGCTTTGGACACAACTTTGTCTCCGCCTGGGGAATTGCCCACCCCTGCGTCAATGCGGCCTGGGTGCAGTGCTTCCAACGTTTTGAAAACTTCTGCGACTTTGTAACTGCTGTAATTTGGAAGCATGACACCGCCGGATCCAATCCGAATACGCGTCGTTTTGTTAGCTAAGTGAGCCATCAAAATTTCAGGAGCACTCGTCGCCAAAACAGGAACGTTATGGTGCTCTGCAATCCAGAATCGATGGTAACCCAATCGATCTGCTTCTTGTGCTAATTCTGTTGTCGCTTGAAATGCCTCTTGAGAATTCATCCCATCATCTCGGGCTGCATAATCTAAAATACTAACTTTCATTGTTTCACTCCTTATCCGAGCCTCTTTTTGCTCAAAATCTTCACTTTCACTATAGCATACTGGTATACTACAAGAAACCCAATCGAAAGAGTGTGAGTATCATTTCAAAACAAACTTATATTATAGATGATGTCGTTGAGCTACTTCCGTTTTTACTAGAGACTATTACGGGAAAAAGCCGAAACTCAGTTAAGGCAATCTTAAAGCGTGGCCAAGTTTCGGTCAACGGAAAAGCCATTACCCAACATAATTATTTGTTGGCACCTGGCCAAACTGTTGCGATTCAGAGCAATCAAACTGCACGGAAAAAAGCGGTTCTGTCCAGTATTAGTATTTTGCACGAAGACGATGATATTATCGTGATTAATAAAGAAGCGGGTCTTTTGTCGGTTGCTGCCAAAAACCCTGATGAAGACACGGCCTATCGCCAAGTCACCGACTATGTCAAAGAAGACAATCGCAAAAATCGGATTTACATCGTCCACCGCCTTGACCGAGATACTTCAGGCGTGATGCTGTTCGCCAAATCTGAAGCCGTAAAAAACACCTTACAAAAAAGCTGGAGTACGTTAGTTGAACAACGTGTTTACACCGCTTTAGTTGAAGGTGATGTGAAAAAGCCTGCCGATACGATTACGTCTTGGTTAACGGAAAGTAAATCTACTCAAGTTTATTCGAGTTCATATGACAATGGCGGTAAACTTGCGGTAACAAAATATCGCAAAATCAAAAGCAAGCAAAATTATTCATTACTTGAAGTCGAATTAGAAACTGGTCGTAAAAACCAAATTCGTGTTCACATGCAGTCAATCGGCCACCCAGTTGCCGGCGACACGAAATATGGTGCAAAAACTAATCCATTGAAACGACTAGGTCTTCACGCAACGACCCTGTCCGTCACGCATCCACGTACGGGTGAAGTTCATACTTATACTGCGAAAGTTCCAGGTAATTTTAATATCTGAAAAAGTCTTCGGGAAACTAAAAAAAGAGAAAGGCTTAATTGCCTTTCTCTTTTTTTAGTTAAATTTTCGGCTCATCCGTAAAGTTAAGCACGTCTTTTGTTTTTCCTTCTGATTCGAAGACGATGACTTCATTTGTGCCTGTTTTTAACAATGGCCCTGGAATATAGAGTCTTTCTTGAGGCCCTATTTCCCAGAAGCGACCGATGTTGAAGCCGTTCACTGTCACGAAGCCTTTTCCCCAGCCTGCTAGATCAACAAAGGTATCGCCCACTTCATCAACTTCTAGTTCGAAACGGTAAAAGTTTGGTGCGTCTTCTTTCCATTCTTGGTCAAAGTCTAACTTTTCTAAATTATCCATCGGCAAACTGTACATGTCCCAATTACTATGGAATGCTTCGTTTATCAAAACGCCGCCGTGGATGCCTTTTTGTTGGTGATTCATTTTGACTGAGTAATTGACTCTGCCCATATTCTCGACTAAAATGCCCAAATCATTTTCTTCTTCTGTTAATGTGAAGGCTTGTTTGACACCAATTTCGTGGTCGTATTGAGTCATAATTAATTCATCATTTACAAAAATATTAGCGCGGTCCATACAATCAATTAAGCGGAAGTCGGTAACTTCTCGTGCGCCGCCAATCGCGCTCTTGTAGTATACATAACCAGTTGCTTGATCTAAAGCTTCCATCGATAGCGGATAATTATGCGTCACTTTTTTGCTAAGGTTCTCAAGGTTGCCAAACAATGATGTGCGTTGGCTAACCGCAACGTTGCCGTATGCTTTTTTCTTAATGTCAGTCGTCAGTTTTACGTCTGGAATGTCGGTATACTGGCTAATAACTTTCTGGAACTCGCGGTACTTCGGCGTAATGTCGCCCCACTCGGTCAATGGTGCATCGTAGTCATAGCTCGTAACGTCTGGTGCTAATTTTTCGTAGTAGTTCGCACCACTCGTAAAGCCAAAGTTCGTCCCGCCATGGAACATATAAATATTTACGGAACCTTCTGCCAAAATGTCGTTCAATTCCTTGGTTGCTTTGGCGACATCAGTTGTATGGTGAGCGTCATCTCCCCACGCATCAAACCACCCAATCCAAAATTCCATTACCATTAAAGGTCTTTTTTCACCATGGAAGTTTCGTAACGTTTCAAAATGTTCGGTTACTCTCGAACCACAGTTGATTGTTGGTAATGCTAACTCTGGAATCGAGCCATTCATTAATTTATCCGGACCAAGACCATCTGACGTTACAAGTGGCACATCAACATGGTGCTTGCGCATTAGCGCAGTCATTTCTTCCATATAACTCGTATCATTTGCGTAGCCGCCGTATTCATTTTCAACTTGCATCATAATGATTGGGCCGCCTTGAGTAATTTGAAGGTCAGTGACTTCCTTAAATAGTCGTTCAAAGTACCGATCGATTTTTGCCATAAAAGTAGGATGATTGAAGCGAATCTTCATGTCGGACTTTTTCAAAATCCAATAAGGTAGGCCTCCGAATTCCCACTCAGCACAAATATATGGTGATGGTCTTAAAATAACGTATAGACCCAACGCTTCTGCCAACTGGACAAATTTCCGAATATTAAAGCGGTGAGTAAAATCAAACTCGCCTTCTCGTGGTTCATGCATATTCCATGGTACGTAAGTTTCAACCGTGTTACAGCCCATTGCCTTCAACTTTTCTAGGCGGTCTTGCCAATATTCTGGCACGACTCTGAAGTAATGGATCGCTCCAGAAATGATTTTGAAAGGACGATCGTTTAATAAAAAATCTTCTTTTATTTCAAATTTAGCCATTTAACTCTCTCCTTTTTTGCTACTGAATTACAGGTCGCATCAAACCTTTTTCGTCAAAGTCCAAAGGCGATACACATACTTGGCGGTTGTAACCATGCTCTCGCTCGCCAAGCCCTGCTACTGACATATCAAAGCGATGATAAGCAATTTTGTAGTTATCTTTTACTTTCAAAATACTATGATGGCCGGTACCAAAAATGTCTCTGCTAGGTATTTTTTCTAAAATCGGGTAATGGAATGTGATCGGCCCATGTAAACTCTCTGCAGTGCCGTAATTGACATGGTAATTTTCGCTACGAGTATCGTCGCCAGACCAGGTAAAATGATAAATGCCATTCCGCTTCAAGACCGTCACAGCTTCTCTAAAGTCAGTTAAGCCTTCAAATTCATGCAGCGTCTCCCATTTCACTGAAACCATATCTTCAGCCAATTCAACGATTGCGCCTGTGCCTTCATAGCCGCCATTTCCAAATAATAAATAATAAGTGCCGTTTTCGATGTAAATCGATGGATCAATCACTTGCGCCATTCTTAGATTGTTTTCTTCTATTAAAGTTGGTTTCAGTAATGGTGCGTCTTCTGCTTTGAACGGACCGGTTGGTGAATCTGAAACTGCGACACCAATACCAGAATTTCCATCGTGGTCTTTGCCGGTGAAGTAATAGTAGTATTTGCCGTCCTTCTCCGTACAACACGGTGCCCACGCGCTGCCTGATGTCCAAGCAACATCGTCCGATGCTAAATCGAGAATCTGTCCTTTGTTTTCAAAGTTTCTCCCATCGGCTGATTCAAAGACTGAAAAAGTCGTGCCCGACCAATTAGTAAATCCATCTGAGGTTGGATAAATGTAGTACTTATCACCAAACATGACTAAATCAGGGTCTGCATACAAACCTGGTAGAATGGGATGCTCTTGCTTAAAGTATGTCAATAAATGCTCGTACTCGTTATCAGTAATTGCCAATACACTGCCATGACGCTTAATGCTGTCGCCAAAATCATAGGCCGTTTCATCCAAAGGTATAAACTCACCACTCGCTAAATCTGTCGTCGTCGCAATGGCGTAGCCCGTTCCTTTTTGAAAATGGTCTAAAATTAAAGCCCAAGTTTTTCCATCTGGTAACAGATATATTTGTGGCCCTTCCACACCTTCTAACTCATCCAGATAAGTTGACTTTACAGCGGTGTAGTCACCTAGTAGTGTCTCACTTTTATCCATAAAAATGCGTTTCGTTTCTTCGTTTTTTGTAAAGCGATAGTACATGCCTTCGCTATGAATGATTGTCGTGTCAATCACATCATCAGACTTCTCGATAAAAATCGCTGGTTCACTAAAGTCACGGAAGTTCTTCGTATGGCTGTAATACATAATTTGTTTGCCATCAACGCGAGATGCCCAAAATACTAAAAAAGCTTCTGCTTCATGATCGTAAACTGCTTCAGGTGCCCAAAGATTGCCGGCATCCTCTCCTGCAAGTTCAACTTGAAAAGGCTCATTCCAGTAAATTAAATCATTCGACTGCCAAATCGTCATGAAGCGGCTGCCAGAATGAGACGCGTGATGCCAACCTAGACCCTTTGCAATTCGTAAATCAGTGGCAATCAAATAGAAGGTTTGGTTTTTTTCATCGCGAATTAAAAAGGGGTCGCGAGCGCCTTCTTCACCTAGTGTTGATTTTAAGATCGGTTTGCTTTCATTAAGATCAGTGAAATTCAAGCCATCTTGGCTCACACTAAAGTAAACTTGTTCACTGTCCTCCTGCTCGCCAATAAAATGAGCAAATAGATAAGGCATAATTACATATCCTCCTTCAAGACATTAACTGCAGTCCGTTCAATCTCTAAAGCTGCCTGATAACGTCTCATAAAGTTCTTGAAACTCGTAACGCCTTCTTTGTCTGGTTCTAAGGTTGTTACGTTTTGTTTGGTAAAGACTTGGTCACTCAAGAAACGATCGAGTGTTTGCCCTGGTTTACGTTCAACGAGATAGGCTGCTAGTAGCGCCATTCCCCATGGTCCACCTTCACCAGCTGTTTCCATAACTGAGACAGAAACATCCATCGCGTCTGCCATCAGCTGTTGGCCGACATTGGCTGTTTTGAAAAAGCCACCATGACCTAATAAGTTGTCTAATTGAACGCCCTCTTCTTTGATTAAAATATCCATACCGATTTTTAGCGTACCTAAGGCAGAATAAATATGGGTGCGCATAAAGTTAGCAGCAGTTAATTTGCTGTCAGGCATGCGAACAAATAGCGGTCTGCCTTCTTCAAAGCCAGTAATCGGTTCGCCTGAGTAGTAGTTAATGTTCATCAAACCACCTAAGTCTACATCTGCATCCATGGCTTTTTCAAACAAGGTCGTAAATAATTCTCCCATATCGACTTCGACGCCCATTGAGCGGCTAACTTCAGCAAATAAATCCAGCCATGCATTGATGTCAGAGGTAAAGTTATTACAGTGCACCATCGCAACTGGTTTGCCGTCAGGAGTCGTCACCCTATCAATTTCAACGTGAACATTTTTCAATTCTTTTTCCAAAACTACCATAGCAAAATCTGATGTGCCGGCTGATACATTCCCTGTTCGTTCGGCAACACTATTGGTCGCAACCATTCCCGTTCCTGCATCTCCTTCTGGCGGAGCAAGTGGGATACCTGCTTGTAATAAACCAGTTGGATCAAGCAAGCGAGCACCAGCTTCGGTTAAGCTTCCTGCTTCCTCGCCAGCTGTTAAGACAGTTGGGAAAACATCTGAAAACTTCCAATCAAATGGCATTAACCCGTCTAATTGTTGAACCATTTTGGCATCAAAAGTCGCGGTTTGACTGTCAATTGGGAACATCCCTGATGCTTCACCGATACCCATAACCTTTTCACCAGTTAGCTGCCAATGAACATAGCCAGCTAGCGTTGTTAGGTAATCAAGTTCTGGCAGATGTGCTTCTTCATTAAGAATAGCTTGGTATAAATGCGCAACACTCCATCTTTGTGGAATATTAAATTGGAATAAATCCGTTAGCTTGCTCGCAGCTTCTTCAGTTGACGTGTTTCGCCAAGTTCTAAAAGCAGTAAGTTGCTTGCCGTCTTTATCAAGAGGTAAATAACCATGCATCATGGCTGAAAAACCAATTGAGCCAACTGTTTTTAATGTGACGTCATACTCGCTCTTCACTCGATCGGCAAGCTCTGCGTAAGCAGTTTGAAGGCCAGTCCAAACATCGGCTAAATCATAAGTCCAATAACGATCAACGAGTTTATTTTCCCAGTCAAAAGAACCCGATGCGAGTGGGGTGTGGCTATCAAAGTCAATCAAGACGGCTTTGATTCTCGTTGAGCCGAATTCAATTCCTAAAGCTGTCTTACCTTGTTCGATTTGCTCTTTTATCGTCATTTTGCTTCCTACTTTCTTACTATAAGGTCGCAAGGAAAAACGGGCTTAGTGTCTGCCACAAATCTTGCGAAATTCTTTACTGAATCACAATATATTCTAGATCGACCATTTTAGCCCAATCGACCATTTGTTCAACGGTTAAAGCTAAAGAAATAACAGTATGATGACCGCCACCTGCTTCTAGCCAGCTTGTCACTCCGTCGTAAAAATTAGGTTTTGGTTCCCACATTACGCGAGCGACTGGTAACTTCGGTGCCGCTTCAGTTGGTGTAATGGCCTCCACCGCATTAATTAATAAACGGTAATGCGTTCCTAAATCAAGCATCGATACAACAATACCTTCACCTGCAACGCCGTCAAAGACATAACGAGCTGGATCAGCTTTATCACCAATGCCTAAAGGTTCAACCACTACTCGAGGTCTTGTCGCTGCCAGTGTTGGATCAACTTCCAGCATGTGCGAACCTAGAATGACTTCTTTGCCATCTTCTAAGTTATACGTGTAATCTTCCATAAAACCTGTCCGATCGTTATGCGTCATTACTTTCATCAAACGGTCTAAGGCTGCCGTTTTCCAATCGCCTTCGCCAGAGAAGCCATAGCCCTCTGCATTTAAGCGTTGCACCGCCAGTCCAGGTAATTGGTCCATACCGTGTAAATCTTCAAAGTTACTTGTAAAGGCGTTGTAGTTTCCTTTTTCTAAGAAACGTCTTAAGCCGATTTCAATTTTCAATTGATACTCTACCTGCTTTTTGAAAAAGTCTGGGTCATTATCGCCGACTTTTAAATCTGCAACGCTTTGTAAATCTTCATAGGCCGCACCGATTTCTTCCTCTGTCACAGTATCCATCTCAGCAACTAAATCACCTATACCGTAGTAGTCTACTGTCCAACCAAACTGAATGGCTGCTTCAACTTTGTCCCCGTCTGTCACAGCAACGTTTCGCATGTTATCGCCAAAACGTGCCACTCGAACTGTTTGGCTTTCAACATAGCCAACTGCACTCGTCATCCAAGAAGACAGTTGCTTTTGAACACGCTCTTGTTCCCAGTGACCAACGATAATTTTGTTGTTCTTTTTCATACGCGCTGTGATAAAGGCGTGTTCTCGGTCTCCATGGGCACTCTGATTCGTATTCATGAAGTCCATATCGATGGTTTCCCAAGGGATGGCCTGGTTGAACTGAGTTGCGAAATGCAGTAAAGGTTTTTGTAATAGTTTCAAACCTGGAATCCACATTTTAGATGGTGAGAACGTATGCATCCAAGTTACGACTCCTGCAACATGGTCATGGTAGTTGGCTTCCTTCATAATGTCGCGAATTTCATCAGCCGTTTTCACAACGGATTTGAACTTCAGTGGGAAAGCTAACTTTCCTGTCTTATTCAAGCCGTCGACAATGCTCTTTGAGTTTTCACGAACAACTTGTAACACATCTTCCCCATATAAATTCTGACTTCCTGTGATAAACCAAAATTCCTTAGTCGTTCCTTTTAACATATTAGTTATCCCCTTCATTTTGGCCATAGTAGGCGTCTTTTCCGTGTTTACGTAAATAGTGCTTATCCAAGAGGTCCTGACTCATATGGATACCTTGCGGATTTAATTGCAGGCTGTGGTAGGTCATCTCCGCGACTTGTTCCAGCACAACGGAATTGTGGACCGCATTTTCAGCTGAGTCTCCCCAAGTAAATGGTCCATGGTCGTTCACTAAGACTCCTGGCATTTGATCTGGATTGATGGTTTGCGTGCGGAAGGTTTCTTCAATGACAAGGCCGGTGTTTTTTTCATAGTCGATCCTGATTTCTTCTGGTTTCATTTGACGTGTAACTGGAATGTCTCCGTAGAAATAATCGCCCTGAGTGGTTCCGGCAGCTGGAATCGCCATCCCAGCCTGGGCAAAGGAAACCGCCCAAGGAGAATGCGTATGAACGATTCCAAAAATGTTTGGAAATGCTTTATATAATTCAATATGAGTTGCAGTATCACTTGAGGGTTTTAGCTTCCCGTCAACGACATTCCCGTCTAAATCGACGACAACTAAATCTTCTATTTCTAATTTGTCATACTCAATACCACTGGGTTTAATGACGACTAAGTTTTTATCTCGGTCAATTCCACTCACATTTCCCCACGTAAACGTGATTAAATTATATTTTGGCAGCAGCATATTTGCATCATAGACTTCTTGCTTTAACTGTTCTAACATGGCAAACCCCCATCTTTTTTAACTTAGACGAATGCGAATGACTTTTCATGACAAGGCTCGTGAATCTTTTAAATAGACTTTGTCTTCAATATATACATAAGTGTAACCGTTGTCAACGCTCA